>CAXTLE010000030.1:0-17493 GCA_964244855.1 uncultured Aestuariivirga sp.
CTTCCCCTCTGGGGAAGGTGCCGAGCGAATGCGAGGCGGATGAGGTCTCTTTGGCCGCCATATGCGATTCCCTCCCCCTTGTGGGGAGGGAGAAGGCCAGATCATGATTGCCATGCCGCTGCCTGATGAAGCTGTGTTGGCGCGGCGTGCTGATATTGCCACGGCATTGCCGCACATGGTGAAGCCTGCGCATGTGATTGATACGCCTGCCTCGCTCAAGGCTTATGAGAGCGATGGTCTGACCGCTTATCGCCAGCCGCCGATGCTGGTGGTGTTGCCGGAGACAACAGCCGAGGTTTCGGCGATTTTGAAATATGCCAATGACGAAGGTATTAAAATTGTGCCGCGCGGGGCTGGCACCTCGCTGTCGGGTGGTGCCTTGCCGCTTGCTGACGGCATTGTTCTTGGCATGGCCAAGTTCAACAAGGTTCTTGATATTGATTTCGACAACCGTTGCGCCGTGGTGCAGCCGGGTGTGACCAATCTCGCCATCACACGGGCAGTTGAACACAAGGGATTTTATTACGCGCCCGACCCCTCTTCGCAAATCGCCTGCACCATTGGTGGCAATGTGGCGGAAAATTCGGGCGGTGTACATTGTCTGAAATATGGATTGACCGCGAACAATGTGCTGGGCTTGGAAGTTGTCTTGCCCGGTGGCGATGTGGTTCGGTTGGGCGGCAAGCATCTGGATTCGGACGGCTATGACCTGATGGGTATTCTGACGGGGTCAGAAGGTTTGCTGGGCGTGGTCACTGAAGTGACTGTGCGCATTCTGCAAAAGCCGGAAACGGCGCGTGCGTTACTCATCGGGTTTCCAACAAATGAAGATGCGGGGCAATGCGTGGCTGATGTGATTTCGGCTGGTATCATTTCCGGGGGAATGGAGATGATGGACCGGCCTGCCATTCATGCGGCGGAAGATTTTGTGCATGCTGATTATCCGCTTGATGTTGAGGCGCTGCTGATTGTGGAGCTAGATGGACCGCCTGCGGAAGTTGATGCGCTGATAGATCGCGTGCGTTTGATTGCGGAAAAAAACCGCGCTTCGACATTGCGCATTTCACAAAATGAGCAGGAGCGTGTTCTGTTCTGGGCCGGGCGCAAGGCGGCTTTTCCGGCGGTTGGGCGCATTTCTCCCGACTATATGTGCATGGACGGTACTATCCCCCGGAAGAAATTACCCGAGGTGTTGCGCGGCATGGAAGCACTGTCGCGGAAACATGACTTGCGTGTGGCCAATGTGTTTCATGCGGGCGACGGCAATTTGCATCCGCTCATATTGTTTGATGCAAATGTGGGTGATGAGTTGGAACGGGCAGAAGCTTTCGGGGCGGATATTTTGCGGCTCTGTGTCAAGGTCGGTGGCGTGTTGACAGGTGAGCACGGGGTTGGCGTTGAAAAGCGTGACTTGATGCCCGAGATGTTTTCGGAAACTGATCTTGCTGTGCAGCAGCGGATGAAATGCGCATTTGATGCGAAGGGGCTTTTGAACCCCGGCAAGGTATTCCCGACGCTGCATCGCTGTGCAGAGCTTGGTCGCATGGTTGTGCACAAGGGAGAGGTCAATTTTCCTGATCTACCGCGCTTCTGATGGTTGAGATATCTGCACCCAAGACGGAAACAGAGTTGGCTGAAGTCATTTCTTCAGGTGGACCGTTTGGTGTTGAGGGACTTGGCAGCAAGCGGGGCTATGGCCGTGTTGCTGAAGGACTTCCGGTTTTGTCACTGGCAGGGTTTCACGGTGTTGCAGTCTACGAACCAGACGAGTTGATCCTCGAAGCAGGTACTGCAACGCCTTTGCGCGTCATACAGAAACTGCTGCACGGGAAAAACCAGATGCTGGCGTTTGAACCGCCAGACTATTCGCATCTCTGGGGCACATCGCATTCCGGCAGTCTGGGTGGCATGCTGGCCAGTGCACTTGCAGGCCCTCGCCGCATCAAAGCGGGGAGTGTGCGCGATCATGTGTTGGGTGTGCGCGGTGTGACGGGACGCGGCGAAATCTTCAAAGCCGGTGCACGGGTTGTCAAAAACGTGACGGGCTATGACATGCCGAAATTGATGGCGGGGTCGTTTGGAACTCTGGCGGCGTTGACATCGGTGACCTTCAAGGTTTTACCTGCGCCGGAGGTTGAAGAGACAGTGCTGGTCTCGGTTCGCGATGATACAGAGGCCATGCGCGTGATGTCTGACGCGTTGCAATCCTCTGCGGAAATTTCAGCAGCGGCGCATGTGCCGGGTGAAGGGACTTATCTGCGCTTTGAGGGGATCAGCGTTTCAGTTGCAGCGCGGCGGGACCGTTATGTGTCTGCGCTCAAGTTGAACTGCGAAGTGATCAATGCAGAACCGTCGCGTGCGATCTGGGCGAAGATCAGGGACTGCAATGCCATAGCGCATGACTCAAGCCGCGCTCTCTGGCGCATCAGTATTGCACCCACGCAAGGCGCTGTCGTTGCAGCTCACATCGCGCGGCAAACTGACGCCCGCTATTTCTTCGATTGGGGTGGGGGACTGTTGTGGATGAGTGTGCCTGCGACTGGTGACGGTGGTGCGGGTTTGGTACGCTCCGCTTTCACCGAAGGTCATGCAACCTTGTTTGCAGCGCCAGAGGAGTTGCGCCAACGCGTCGATGTGTTTCAACCGCAAGAGCCCACATTGGCAGCGCTCACGGCACGCGTGAAGTCGGCGCTTGATCCGCAGGGCAAACTCAATCCTGGTCGCATGTATAGGGGCGTATAAATGACGGTAGACACTCAAGCCTATTTATCTCCGTCATTCCCGCGAACGCGGGAATCCAGACTTTCCACAATTTCGCTGGTTGAAAGTCTGGATTCCCGCGTTCGCGGGAATGACGGGGCTGTAGTGGGTGTCATGAGCGAGTTGAAGATTTAGAAGATGCAAACCCATTTCTCACCAGAACAACTCGCAGACCCCAAGATCGCTGATGCCAATTCGGTACTCCGCTCTTGCGTGCATTGCGGTTTCTGCACTGCCACCTGCCCCACCTATGTTTTGCTGGGTGATGAGCTCGACTCACCGCGTGGCCGGATTTACCTGATGAAGGAGATGCTGGAAAAAGGTGGGGCACCTGCGCCTGATGTGGTGAAGCATGTCGACCGTTGTCTCTCGTGCCTGTCCTGCATGACCACCTGCCCGTCTGGTGTGAACTATATGCATCTCGTGGATACGGCGCGGAACCATATTGAGGCTAACTACACACGCCCCCTGCCCGAGCGATTGATGCGCAATGTATTGGGCTATCTGATGCCGCGACCGAAAGTCTTCGCTTGGGCCATGGCGGGTGCGCGGGTTGCGAAACCATTCAAAGCAACATTGCAATCGCTCGGCTTCAAGCGTCTCGCCGCATCGCTGGCCTTGGTATCGGCCCGTCCTGCAACACAAGAACCACTCGGCCTACCCGGCATTTATCCTGCCGTCGGAAATACCAAAGGCCGCGTCGGTTTGTTGCGCGGTTGCGTTCAGAGCGTTACCGATCCCGGCATCAACGCTGCCGCTATTCGATTGATCACGCGCCTCGGTTACGAGGTCGTGGTGACGGCGGGAGAGAGTTGCTGCGGGTCTATTGTGCATCACATGGGGCGTGAACATGAGGCGCATAGTTATGCGCGACGCGTGATCGATCAATGGACGGAAGCCAAACTCGACCATGTTATCATCACAGCTTCCGGCTGCGGCACCACCATCAAGGACTATGGCTTCATGTTAAAACATGATGCTGCCTATGCCGCAAAAGCCGAAGCCATCAGCGCCAAGACTCTGGATGTAACAGAATTTCTGGTTCGACTTGAGCTTCCACAACAATCAGCAAAAAAACAACGCGTCGCTTATCACTCTGCCTGCTCCATGCAGCATGGCCAGAAGATCATCCAAGCGCCGATCAGCTTGCTAAAGACGGCTGGCTTTGTTGTGGTGACGGTGCCTGAGGGGCATCTGTGCTGCGGGTCGGCTGGCACCTACAATATGATGCAGCCGGAAATTGCCGGACAATTGCGAGCGCGCAAACTCAAGAACATCGCCAGCACCGAACCTGATATTATTGCAACTGGTAATCTCGGTTGTATTACCCAGTTGCAGGATGGTTTAGGCAAGCCCATCTTGCACACTATTGAATTGTTGGATTGGGCCTTTGGTGGCCCGACGCCCAATGCACTCGAGGACAGACTGATATGACGGCACGCGTTGATCGTTTCGGATTGCAGGTTGATGCTGCATTGGAACGCTTTGTCACCAAGGACGTGTTGCCGGGAGCAGGCGTGGCCACCGATGCATTCTGGCAGGGCTTTTCGAACCTTGTGCATGAGTTGGCTCCCGTCAATCGATCACTGTTGGCGAAGCGTGATGATTTTGGCCGGCAGATTGATAGCTGGTGCCGGGATCATGCCGGGGCCACCACCAGTGCAGCGCAAGAGGTGTTTCTGCGGGAGATTGGGTATATCGTTGCAGAGCCCAATGATTTCACGATTGACACCAGCAATGTTGACCCGGAAATCTCCAGCATAGCCGGACCGCAATTGGTGGTGCCTGTCACCAATGCACGCTACGCGCTGAATGCCGCCAATGCGCGCTGGGGCAGTTTGTATGATTGTTTCTATGGCACCGACGCCATCAGCGGCCCGCCACCGAAGGGCGGCTATGACCGTGGCCGTGGTGCGCGTGTAGTGGCGCGGGTGCGGGTGTTTCTCGATGAGGCTTTCCCGATTGAAGGGACCAGCCATGCTGACGCCCGGCGTTATGTTGTCAAAGACGGGGTGTTGTTGATCGATGACATGCCGTTGATGCAGCCGGAGAAATTTGCAGGCTATCGCGGCAATCCGCGCGCGCCTGACTCGGTGCTGCTGCGCAACAATGGTCTGCATGTGGAGTTGGTGTTTGACCGGGCGCATTTCATTGGCAGCCGAGACCAGGCTTTGCTCGCCGATGTGGTGATCGAGAGTGCAGTCTCTGCCATCATGGACTGCGAAGATTCCGTGGCTTGTGTGGATGCTGCGGACAAAATCGGCGCCTATGCAAACTGGTTGGGGCTGATGAAAGGTGACCTTGAGGCATCGCTCGACAAGGGTGGAAAAACCATTGTCCGCAGATTGAATGAAGATCGCAGCTTTGTTGCACCAAATGGTGTACCTTTGGTGTTGAAGGGCCGAGCGCTGTTGTGGATCCGCAACGTGGGCCACCTGATGACCACACCTGCCATTCTGGATCGTAACGGCGCTGAAATGCCTGAGGGATTGATGGATGCGATGATCACCACGCTGATCGGTGTGCATGATATCAAGAAGGTGGAAGGTGCCAGAAACTCCGTGTGCGGATCAATTTATGTTGTGAAGCCGAAGATGCATGGCCCCGACGAAGTGGCTTTCACCGACACGATATTCACGCGGGTCGAAAAGGTTCTCGGGCTTCCCGCCAATACCGTCAAAATCGGCATCATGGATGAAGAGCGCCGCACCTCGGTCAATCTGAAAGCCTGCATCCATGCAGCACGGCATCGGGTGGCTTTCATCAACACCGGCTTTCTGGATCGCACAGGTGACGAGATTCATACATCGATGCAGGCTGGTCCCTTTCCGCGCAAGGATTTCATCAAACGCAAGGGCTGGATCACGGCTTACGAAAATCTCAATGTGGATATTGGCCTTGAATGCGGATTGTCGGGTCGTGCACAGATCGGCAAGGGCATGTGGGCCATGCCGGATTTGATGGCGGCAATGTTGGAGCAAAAAGGCGATCATCCGAAGGCGGGTGCCACCTGCGCCTGGGTGCCGTCACCCACCGCCGCAACACTGCATGCGATGCACTATCACAAGACCGATGTATTCGCCGTGCAGAAGAAGCTGGAGGCGGGTGGTCGTCGTGCGCAACTGGATGCGTTGATCGAAATCCCAATGGCATCTTTCCGGAAATGGACTCAGCCGCAAATCCAGCGAGAACTCGACAACAATGCGCAGGGCCTGCTCGGCTATGTGGTGCGCTGGATTGACCAGGGTGTGGGCTGTTCGAAAGTTCCCGACATCAACAATGTGGGCCTGATGGAAGACCGTGCAACATTGCGGATTTCGTCACAGCATATTGCGAACTGGCTGCTGCATGGCGTGGTGACCGAAGCGCAAGTCATGGAAACCCTGAAGCGCATGGCGGCGGTGGTTGACGAACAGAATGCGGGTGATCCATTCTACAAAAACATGGCACCGGAGTTTGAAGCGTCACTGGCGTTTCGAACCGGGTGCGAGCTCGTGTTCATGGGCAGAGAGCAACCGAATGGCTATACTGAACCGTTGTTGCATGCCGCACGGTTGAGGGCAAAGGCAGGGAATTGAGTTGACGGAAAGTTATTCTTCCTCGCCGCGCTCAGCCAATCTGGCCCGCTCTTTGATCGCGAGACTCGCTGCCTCTTCGCGGCGCTTCAGGATTTCGTAAATGACCGCGCCAATCAGTGACAGTCCAATGATGATCACTGCGAGTGCCGAGAGGGCTGGCGTGGTGCCTTGGCGGGTTTCACCTGCAAGCACTGTTACCAGCGTCTTGTCAGCCAAAATCGCGAAGGTCGTGGTGTTGTAATTTTCAAATGACGAGAGGAAGCCGAGCACGCCAGCGGAAATGAGTGCAGGTCGCAGGTACGGCAACAGAATGTGCCAGAACACCTGCGGATAAGACGCGCCCAAGTCCAAAGCCGCTTCTTCCTGCGCACGGTCAAAGCGCGTGAGCCGCGCCATAATGATCAGCAAACAATAGGCTGCAACAAAGGAGGATTGGCCGAGGATCGACAAAATGACGCCCTTGTAAAACACCGCCTTGGTCACGTCAGTCAGGCCAAACATATCCTTCCAGAATATCACCGTCGAAATGCCGATGATCACACCTGGCGTCAGCAGCGGTGATACTGTAACCAAGTAGAACAAACTGCGGGCGCGGTGATAAATCTGGTTCATGATGATGGCCGCAGACAAACCCACGGGTACTGAAATGCACACCACACCGATGCCAATGATGATTGAGTTCAAAAGTCCTTCCATCATTTGTTTGTGATGATAGAGTTTCACAAACCAGTTCAGCGTGAAGCCTTCAAACGGAATAACCTGCGGATAGTTAGAGGTATTGAAAGCCGTGACGCCCATAGCGAGAAGCGGGCCAAAGAGGTAGCCAAAAAACAGTACGAGGTAAAAACCAAACATGCCTTTCATGACCAGGCTGGACTTCACTTGATGGCCTCACCAAGTTTCACGTTGAAGGCCTTCAACATGCCCAAGACGATAGCGATACAGGCAGCGAGTAAAATAAATGCATAAGCCGAGCCTCGCGGCCAATTGAAACTCTGGAAGAAGAAATCATAGACAATTTGCGTGAACCACAGCGTACGCGGTCCGCCCAGCAGCAGCGGTGCGGCAAGTGAACCAGCGGCCAGCATGAACACCAGTGTGCAACCTGACGCGATACCGGGCTTGGCATGGGGAATGACGACATCACGGTGGATTTTCCACCATGGTGCCCCAAGATCGCGTGCCGCTTCAATCTGGTTTTTGTCGAGACTTTCAATGGCGTTGTAGAGCGGGAAAATCATGATCAGCAAATTTGCGTAGGACAAGCCCACCCACATGCCGGTGTTGTGGAGTAGAAAATCGATCTTGCCCTCTGGTCCGATGATGCCGAGTTTGAGCAAGCTGGAATTTAGCAAACCATTGGTGGCGAGGATGAGTTTTACAGCAAAGGACCTCAGGATTTCGTTGATCCAGTAGGGAACGATCAAGGCGAGCAGGCACAACCGCACTTTTTGAGCTGTGCCTGATTGCGCCATATAATAGGCAAGTGGATAACAGATGCAGAGATTCAATATGGTGACGCCAACAGATACCAATATGGAATAGCGAAAAGTTTCCACGTGGATATCATTGAATTTACCATCGGATGGGCTGATGAAAAACGATTTGTAATTGGCCAGGGTGATGAAATCGGTCGGTCCGCCGCGCTGGGCCGGCGGCAATTTAGGATGAAAACTTTCGACCACCATATAGAGATATGGCAGCGTGACGAGAAAGAGTGTCCAGAAGGCGACAAGGCCGATAAAGGTCACACCGAGGACGGTGCCATTGCGGTCCCAATAGCTTTTGTGTGTCGGATCGTGCGTGGCCTTCGACTCGTAGCGCGCCATTAGCCAGAATCCGATGATGACGATCAGCGGAATTATAAATACGAGAGTGCGACTACTCACGGGCCATCTTCCCTTCGGGAAGCACCAATCCCAAGGCTGGATCATAAGAGATCGTGGCGTTCTCGCCCTGCGAAGGAACTTTAGCACCGCCATGGCGGCCAACGGTGACAGTGAGATTTTTCCTGGCAGCCCCTTTCAGGAACACATGGGTCATATTGCCTTCAAAGGCGACATTGACTACCGGCGCCTGCAAACTTGCTTCAGCACTCCCTTTGCCCAGTTTGAAGGATTCCGGACGCACAAACAGAATGGCCTTGTCTCCGGTTTTAAGACCTGCGGGATTGCGTCCGCGCAGTTTACCAAGGCCTGTTTCAACCACTGCTTCGTTTTTATCGGCCTTGCTCACAATGCCGCTGAACGGATTATTCTCACCGACGAAGGAGGCTACAAAAGCTGTCGAGGGTTGATCGTAAACCGTGGCGCCATCTGCCACCTGTTCGATGACGCCATCGCTCATGACGGCGATACGGTCTGACATGGTGAGGGCTTCGCCCTGGTCGTGGGTGATGTAAATAAACGTAATGCCAACGCGCTGCTGAATGGCGCGAAGTTCATTGCGCATGTGTTGGCGCAGTTTCAAATCGAGCGCTGACAATGGTTCGTCAAGCAAAAGCACCTTCGGTTCGACTGCCAGTGCGCGGGCAATGGCCACGCGCTGTTTCTGTCCGCCCGATAGTTCGCTCACCAGCTTTTCACCCTGGCCATCTAACGCGATAAGATCGAGCAACTCGCCCGCTTTTTTCTTGCGCGTAGCCTTATCAATCCCGCGGACCCGGAGACCGTAGGCGATATTATCAGACACCGTCATCAAGGGGAACAATGCGAGGTTCTGGAAAATCAGGGCAGTGGGGCGTTTATTGGGCCCGATGCCCGCCATGTCCTGGCCACCAATCCGCACTTTGCCCGCTGAAGGATCGAGAAATCCTGACACTGTGCGCAAGATTGTGGTCTTGCCACAGCCCGAAGGTCCAAGAAACGAAAAGAATTCGCTCCCCTTGATGTCGAGATTGGCATTGTTCACGGCAGTGAAGTTGCCAAACCGCACCGTTACGCCTTCAAGCTCGACGCCTGCACTCATTCTGGTCCAAAGCCTCGATGCAAAATTACCATGTCACAATCTACTGGTTAACGATTGAGGTCAAGTGGGTCCAGTTGTGGACAGTAAAAAACCAGCCCCGCGGGCGGGGCTGGTCGGTACTCACTTTAAAAGATCAAGCTGCCTTCAGCTTGTCTGCATATTGCGTACGAAGTTCAGCATACCATGATGGTTCTGGAGGACGATGCCACAATTTCTGCAAGGCATCTCCAGGATAGGCTTCCTGGAAATTCTTCTTGAAAGTGTCCGACGTCTTGGCATCTGCGCCTGTGACCACAGGGTTGTAGCCAGATCCATCAGCCACCATCGCTGAAACTTCAGGCGTGTGAAGATAGTTCAGGAACGCATAGGCTTGTTCCGAGTTCTTTGCAGCCTTGAGCAGCGAAATACCATCCAACCAGGTGATCGCACCTTCTTTAGGTGCTTTGTAGCTGACTGGCTTACCGTCTTTCTTTAACGACAGAACCGGGCCATCCCAAGTTTGGCCAATCCAACAGTCATTTTCAAGCAAGCCGGATTTGGTGTTATCGGCTGAATCCCAGAACTGCTTGATCCAGGTTTTCTTTTCGATGGCGACGGGCAGAAGCTGGTCATAGATCTTTTTCATGTCGTCTTCGGACTTGAAGGCGTCCAGCATCCGATTGGTCGGAAGTTTTCCATTGCCGTCCATCCACAGGCCAATGCCAAGCAGCAGCGAATGTGGTCGGCCGAGGACGTGGCCCTTGACACCATCTTCCCACAGCGAACCGAATGAGAGCTGACTGAGATCACCTTTGTAAAGGTCGGTGCGATAGCCAATAGCCTCAGTGCCCCAGCAATGCGGCAAGTGGTAAAGTCCATCTTCCCACGTCCAGACACTGGCCGAGCCTTCAAGCATTGATGGCAGCAGGTTGCCGATATTGGTCAGCTTTGCCTTGTCGAAAGGTGCGAGTACACCCAGTTCCTTGAACTGCGGAGCCCGGTCACGCGTGGGCTGGCACAGATCGAAACCTTCGCCGCCAGTGGCCTGCAACTTGTTGATCTGCTCTTCATTTTGCGAAAACGGAGTTTGGTTGACTTTGATTCCGCTGGCCTTTTCGAAGTTCGGAATCACGTCGCCGGGGAATTCATCCGACCACATGATGATGTTCATTTCACCTGACGATGACAAGGCATTTTGTGTCACAATCGGCGTTGCAAAGCCCACAGCGCCCAAGGCAACAGCCGACTTCATGACTGCACGACGGGAAAGGCTGGCCGTGCGCAGCGTCTCCATCGTTGACAGTTGAGTTTTCGATTTCTTCATTTAACGTCCTCCAAAGGGGCGGCACAATGCATCGCCCCGAAAACTCCCATAGCGTCCGGCGGGCCCGGCTTCTGGCTGAGTATGTCAGTCAGAATGACACTGTTATGACTGTTGGGCAATGGGGTTTTGGCTGGACCAAAGTTCAGGGTAATGCTGGTGCCACACTTCAGATTTTTGACGCATTACAGGTCGATGAAGCGGGAACTTTCCAGTTCATCTGACGTTGACCACCAAGTTCAACGCCTTATGGGCATTTCAAACAGTTTTTCGCATGTACCCTGTGGATTTTCGTAGCCCATCGACACTTCTGATGCGACAGGGGGTGAGCGAGGGCTTGGCCAATCAGGTCATTATTTTCGTCGGAATTTGTGTCGTGTTGTATTTCGGGCAGGACATCCTGATCCCGGTGGTGCTGGCGATTGTGCTATCGATCCTGCTCACACCTGTGGTTCGCGGTTTGCAGATGGTACATGTGCCAAAGCCCGTGGCGATTGTCGGGGTGGTATGCCTGAGCCTTCTCCTTTTGGTAGGAACGACCTATCTGGTCGGACGCACGCTCTCAAACCTCGCAGCTGATTTGCCAGTCTATCAAACCAATTTGAAGGAGAAGGCACGCAGCCTCAAACTGGCGGTTGGCAGCAGTGAGGCCATGGACAAGGCGGCTGGCGTTTTGCAGGATCTGCAAAAAGAGATTGAGAGCCAGCCTGGCACAGCAACTACGGCCATCGTGCCAAAGCCCGTTCTCGTGGAAATTAAAGATAGTCGGCTTGGTCCTTTTGCTCCTGTTGCCAGCGTCATTTCCATGGTGGCTCATCCACTTGTGCAGTTGGGCATCGTGATTCTGATGCTCACGTTCATGCTGTTCAACCGCGAAGACCTGCGCAACAGGATCATCCGCCTCGCTGGTACAGGCGATATTCACCGAACAACGGTGGCCTTGGACGAGGCTGGAAAACGCCTGAGCCGATTGTTCATTGGCCTGCTCGCCATCAACGCCTCAACAGGTGCTTTCGTGGGCAGTGCCTTGTTTCTGTTGGGCGTGCCCGCCGCATTTTTGTGGGGATTGCTCACCATGATTTTGCGCTTCGTGCCGTTTATAGGCACCTTCATGGCATCGGTATTTCCGATCATCATTGCGCTGGCGGTGGGGGATGGCTGGATGTTGCCGTTGGCTGTTGCGGGTGTTGTCGTGATTGCAGAGATCAGTGCCGGCAACGTTCTGGAGCCAATATTTCTGGGCAAGATGACAGGCGTATCATCAACCGCCATTGTCATTTCCGCAGCCTTCTGGGCGATGATCTGGGGACCTGTTGGCTTGATATTGTCGACACCCATAACGATCGGGCTGATGGTGATCGGTCGTCACATTGAATCGATGAAATTCCTCGAGGTGATGTTCGGCAGTGAACCCGTGCTCAGTCCGGAAGATGCGTTTTATCAGCGCATGCTGGCAGGCGATTCCATGGAGGCGGCCGAGTCAGCGCAAAATTATCTGGAAGAAAACCGTTTGCAGGAATATCTCGAAAAAGTAGCGGTTCCCAGTTTGCTTCTCGCCCGCGTGGATCAAGACAGGGGCGTGTTGACGCGCGAACGCACGAAGGAGGTCAGCTCCACTTTTGAAGAAACCATCAAAGATGTCTGGACGGATGTCGAAGACATCAATGCGGAATTGGCAAAAGTCTTATTGATTTCGAACATTGGAAGCCTGAATTACGCCGCAACGATTGCATTGTCGGCGTTGCTGGAGTTGAAGGGCCTGGACCATAAAGTTCTGGCGGAAAATGCCGTCGCCCCCGGAAAATTTCCTGTCCTTGATATAAGCCAAATCCAATTTGTGTGCGTGTGCAGCCTTACCGCGCAGTCGCAGGCGAAAATAAACTACGTCAACAAGCGCTTGTTGGCAAATAGCGGAAACGCGCGCATCATCCATGTCGCGTGGGATGGCTTTGGTGAACGATCAGATGTGATTTCACCACTTTCGGCGGTTACTATCTTGACGGCAGAATAGACCTGATCGCATCACCCCTTGTTCTTGTAATAAACATCGAGGAACACCGCCAACATCAGCACGGCTCCTTTGATCACGAACTGCCAGTCAATGCCGATGCCCATGATGCTCATGCCGTTGTTCATGACGCCGATGATGAAGGCGCCAATGACTGCGCCGACGATTTTGCCCACACCTCCTGTGACGGCAGCTCCGCCAATGAAGCAGGCGGCGATGACTTCAAGTTCAAAGCCCGCACCGGCTTTTGGTGTCGCCACATTGAGGCGGGCAGCGAAAATCAAACCGCCCAATCCCGCCAGCGCACCCATCACCACGAAGATCATGAAGGTCAGTTTTTCGGTGTTGATGCCGGAGAGTTTGGTGGCTTTTTCATTGCCGCCCATGGCGTAGATGCGGCGACCGAAGGTGCTGCGGGTGGTGATGAACACGAAGAGCGCGATCAGCGCGAACATGACGATCAGCACGTTCGGCAGGCCCTTGTAACGCGCCATCAGGAACGAGAAGCCGAGGAATGCCACCGCGATGAGCAGGTTGCGGCCCAGAAAAATAATATCTGGTTCTTCGGCAAGGCCATGGGCCAACTGGTTGCGGCGTTCCTTGACGTTGAAATAAATGATGGCTGCTGTGACGACGGCACCAATGACGAGTGCCAGCAAATTGAACGGTCCGCCAAATGCCGTGACGTTAAAAATATCGGGCACATAGCCCGATGATAAAAGCTGGAAGGTTTTCGGGAATGGCCCCACGGACGCGCCGCCCAGAACGGTGAGCGCCAAACCTTTGAAAATCAACATGCCCGCGAGCGTCACAATGAAGGCCGGGATTTTGTGATAGGCGATGAAGTACCCCTGCGCCCCACCTATGATCGCACCCAATGCGAGGCACAGGATAACGGACGTGAAGATATCGAGTTTGTAGTTGACCATGAGCACAGCAGCGACAGCCCCCACAAAACCTGCCACAGACCCCACCGACAAATCGATGTGGCCCGCAACAATTACCAGTAACATGCCCAGCGCCATGATGACGATGTAGCTGTTTTGCAGAATCAGGTTGGTCATGTTGACGGGCTTGAACAGCGTGCCGTTGGTGGTGAACTGGAAGAACACCATGATGGCGAGGAGCGACAGCAACAACGCGTAGTCGCGGATGTTGGCTTTGACGAAGCGCATGATATTTGAAGGGGCCGCTGCGGTTGTTTCGGTCATGATTTATTGTCCCAGGATTTCATAATGGCGCGCATAATCTTTTCTTGTGACGCCTCTCTTGCAGGCATTTCGCCCACGAATTTGCCTTCATTCATCACGTAAATGCGGTCGGAAATTCCAAGCAGTTCCGGCATTTCGGATGAAATCACAATCACGGCTTTGCCCTCTTCGGCCAGCTTGTTGATGATGCCGTAGATTTCGAATTTGGCACCCACGTCAATGCCGCGTGTGGGTTCGTCCAGAATCAAAACATCAGGGCCGGAGAACAGCCACTTCGACAGCACGACTTTTTGCTGGTTGCCGCCGGAAAGATTCACTGTAGTCTGAAACACGCCGGATGAGCGTATGGCCAAATCCTTGCGGTATTTGTTGGCAACACCAAGTTCCTGCACTTCATCAACAACGCCGCGCGACGAAACACCTTTGAGGTTGGCGAGGGTCACATTGTGTTTGATGTGATCAATCAACACGAGGCCGTAAGTTTTCCGGTCTTCTGTTGCGTAAGCGAGCCCTGCGGCCATGGCTTTCGGGATCGTTGACACATCGACAGGCTTGCCGCGCATGAACACGTCACCGGAGACTTTCTGGCCGTAAGCGCGACCAAACACCGACATGGCAAATTCCGTGCGGCCTGCCCCCATCAAGCCTGCTATGCCCACAACTTCGCCGGCCCGCACATTGAGGTTGACGCCCTTGATCATTTGGCGGTCAGCGTGCAGCGGGTGATAGACGCTCCAGTTTTTCACTTCGAGCAGGATCTCACCAATCCTGGCATCACGTGGCGGATAACGTTCCGACAGGTCACGCCCCACCATGGCCTTGATGATGCGGTCTTCATCGACTTTGCCGGAGTGAACGTCCAGGGTATCAACAGTCTTGCCGTCGCGGATCACCGTGATGCGGTCAGCGACTTTCAACACTTCGTTGAGTTTGTGGGTGATGAGAATGGAGGAAATGCCCTGCGCCTTGAAGCCTTTCAAAAGTTCGAGCAAAGCCGCCGAATCTTTCTCGTTCAAGCTTGATGTCGGTTCATCGAGAATAAGCAGTTTCACGGATTTGTTCAGCGCCTTGGCGATTTCAACCAGCTGCTGTTTGCCGGTGCCAATGTTGGTGATCAGGGTGTTGGGATGATCATTCAGTCCGACTTTCTTCAACAGGTCCTTGGTTCGCGAAAAGGCTTCGAACCAATCAATCACACCGCGTGTCGCGGTCTCATGACCGAGAAAAATATTCTCGGCAATCGAGAGCAGCGGCACCAGCGCCAGCTCTTGATGAATAATAATAATGCCGGTGTTTTCACTTTCGGCAATGTTGCAAAAACTTCGGGCCTTGCCTTCGAAATGAATCTCGCCGTCAAATGTGCCAGCTGGATAAACGCCTGAGAGCACCTTCATCAGGGTGGATTTTCCGGCGCCATTTTCGCCGACGACGCCATGGATTTCGGCTGGCATCACCGACAGGTTTACATCTGTCAGGGCCTTCACCCCCGGAAAGGTTTTGGTGATGGCGCGCATTTCAAGAATGGGCTGCATGACCGTGCCGTTTGCTCCCAAAGCCACTGGCGGTTCACCCGCTCTCGTGATTATTATGTCTATAGAATACGGGCCTCACAAGTGTTCTTGCAAGGCCCGCAGATATTAAAGTCGATTACTTGAGGTCGTCAGCCTTGATGTAGCCTGAGTCGACCAACATTTTCTGGATGTCGCCCTTGCCAACGGAATATGGCGTCAGCAGGAACGATGGAACAACCTTCACACCATTGTTGTAGGTCTTGGTGTCGTTGATCTCAGGTTCTTTGCCGCCCATGACAGTGTCAACCATCTTGGCGGTTACTTTTGCGAGTTCGCGCGTGTCCTTGAACACGGTTGAATATTGCTCGCCTGCCATCATGCCCTTGACCGATGCCAATTCAGCATCCTGTCCGGTAACGATTGGCATTTTCTGGTCGCCGGTGCCGTAACCAACACCCTTGAGCGAGGAAATGATACCGCGTGACAGGCCATCGTATGGAGCCAGAACGCCGTTGACCTTCTTGTCAGTGTAGAAAGCTGACAGCAGGTTGTCCATGCGGGCCTGTGCAACCGCACCGTCCCAACGCAGCGTGCCGACCTTGTCCATGCCCATCTGGCCGGACTGGATGACGATGTCTTTCGAATCGATCATGGGCTGCAGAACCGACATGGCACCATCATAGAAATAGAATGCGTTGGTGTCATCTGGCGAACCGCCGAAGAGTTCAACATTGTAGGGGCCTGCGCCTGAAGCCTTGAGGCCTTCAACCAGCGAGTTTGCCTGCAATACGCCAACACCGAAGTTGTCGAATGTCGTATAATAATCGACGAATTCGGTTTTGCTGATCAAGCGGTCATAGGCGATGACTTTTGCGCCGGCTTCATGGGCCTTCTTCAAAATGTCGCCGAGCGTGGTGCCGTCAATGGCGGCAATGATCAAAACCTTGGCACCCTTGGTGACCATGTTTTCAATCTGGGCCAACTGGTTTGGAATATCATCTTCGGCATATTGAAGATCGGTTTCATAGCCGAGAGCGTTGAATTCCTTGACCATCGATTCGCCATCCGAAATCCAGCGGGTGGAAGATTTTGTCGGCATGGAAATGCCAATCAGGCCCTTGCTTTCGGCCATAGCCACGCCCGATGTGAGGGCGACGGCTGCGGCAACGGTGGTTGCCAGGAAATGTCTGCGGTTCATCATGTAGGTATCCTCCCAGTTGAAAGCTCAACAGCACCCGTTGACGACGGGGCTTGTGTTAAAGCCAAGCGCACTCTTAGAGTGCCGCCGTGAGCTGATCAAGGATTTTGTATGACAATTGGAAGAGCGGCCAAACCTCGCCCACGCGTGCCTAAAACTGCATCAAGAGGCAAGTTGCACAGTCTTATTGCACGCGGCATTGGTGAGCGTATTCTGGGCGGCGAATTCGCACCCGGCACCCTGTTGCCGAACGAAGCCGAATGGGGCCGGATGTATGATGCCAGCCGAACCGCTGTGAGGGAAGCCGTCAAGGCGCTGTCTGCCAAAGGTTTGATCGCCTCGAAGCCAAAAGTAGGTTCCCGCGTCGAACCCAAAACGAGGTGGAACCTGTTGGACCGTGACGTGCTGGCGTGGCACCGCACCGCCACCGATCGCAAGGCCTTCCTTATCTCCACGCAAGAATTCCGCCGCATCGTCGAGCCCGGCATCGCCGAACTCGCGGCACGCAAGCGCACCACGAAACAGATCGACGAGCTTGTAGAAGCGCTTGATGACATGCGCGAGGCCAAAACCCACCCCGAAATGGTAGAGGCCGATGTGCGCTTTCACGAAGCACTGTTGACCGCCGCCAACAATGACCTGTTGGTGCCGTTCAATATTTTGATCGATGAAACACTGGCCAACTTGTTTGATTTCACCACCCTGCGCAATCCGCGTTTCCGGCAAGCGTTAAAACTACACGAAGCCATCGCAAGGGCCGTCATCGCAGGAGACCCACCCGCCGCCCGCAAAGCCATGATTGGGCTGCTGGATGATACCGATGATATCGTGACGATGGCGGCGAAACGGAAGTGAGCGAGAACATTGTAGAGTCATTTTAAACCACGACGCCCGTCATTCCCGCGTCGGCGCATGGGTGTCCGGGGAAAGTCGGAAACAAGATTCTTCTCCCTCCCCCTT
>CAXTLE010000031.1:0-17247 GCA_964244855.1 uncultured Aestuariivirga sp.
CGAGACATATTTATCTGCTTATCGAAAAGAAAAATTGGTGCGCCCTACGGGAGTCCCTCCTCCATCTGGCGACGCTAGGTTTTCCAAAGGGTTAGCGATTGCTTCTCTTTGAACAGTAGATGATTTGTACCAAGTTTCTGGCCAAAGGCCAGAGGAATTCATGGGGTCATGCTGCTTTTTTTTATGCGGTGTTGAATTTTGTACGGACCCTCACGCCCAACCATCCGCTGTGCAAGTTCAATATACACCGCCTTGAGAAAGCGTCTTGAAGCGAAGTCTTTGCGCTCCAGCGCATCACACATTGCCTGTCCTACAGCCATCATCGCTTCTTCACTATGCTCAGCTTGCATCTGGTCAGCGTAACTGGTGACCTCAGCGGGCTTGGGTGCTGTTCGCCTCAGTCGTAATTCATCACTGATGATCCACGGTATGCCGATGAGTAAGGCGATGGCAAGCCACACGATAGGAAGCCATGCCACCGAGTAGCTCAACCATTCCAGCCGAGTTGCAAATTCGTCCATACTGACCACACTCATTACGTGCTTACACGTAAGCACATAATGGGCATGGTTTGAATTGTTTTCTCGGAACAGATTGGCCCGATGAAACTGTTCAGTACAAGACTCAGAAAGCGGGCCGAAGACCTTGGCATATCCAATGCGGAAGCGGCACGTCGTGTGGGCCTCGCTGAACGCCGCTATGCCAACTACACTGCGGGAGAGCGCGAGCCTGATCTGGCTACTGTTGCGCGAATTGCAAAAGCACTTGAGACCACACCCGACTATCTGCTTGGGTTCGGAGAAACGCCGGATGTGGGCAAACGATCCAAAGTTATTTCGCGCATGAACTCAGCCGCACAGATGCTGCCGGATAGTGAACTTGAACTGGTCACTGTCCAACTCGAAGCTCTAGCTGCAAAGCACAAGAAGCCCCCATTCAAGGGGCTGTGAAGCCGACAGAGTTTCCCTGTCAATTCCGTCCGCCATGCAGTGTCGTTGAAACAACTTACGCTGCTGCGACCGGAAATTCATCATCAAAACTGGGGATTTTTCGACTTGTAAACATGTGTACCGTCACATCTAAAACTTGTAAAAAATTTATCGTCTTCGTTTTTTTTTCTGAAATATAAATCAATGAAAAAACTTCCATCTCGCGAAAATTCCACTTTTACAAATCCAACCTTTTCTCCAAAATATAAGGCCAGCGTATAACAATCGACAGAATATCGTAGCATTGCCTTCGCACAGCAAATACTCTCTTCGATGTTTTGCTCGATGACTTGACGTAGAAAAGTCTGGATATGGTACCCTCCCTCTTCAGCGAGACTCGCTAGCGTGTCATACGTTTCGTCAGAAACGTGAATTTTGATTTCATTAGCATTAGTACTCATTGCAACCTCTTTGTGAACTACGGTGGTCCATTGTGTATCAGATCACCACTTGCGCACAAGACCACGGTGGTCCATTATTTTGCATGACCCGATTCGACCCACAGATCAAGCTAAGGCTTCCGCAAACGGTGAAGCAGGAACTGGAAGCCGCCGCGGAGAGCAACATGCGCTCGCTCAATGCGGAAGTCGTCTCGCGCCTCCAAAACTCACTTGAGCGCGAGCAGCTCGAGGCCGTGCCAGATTTCCTCACCCCGAATGTGATCCAGACGATCTACGATATTAAAACCCAAGTCGACGCACTCTTGGCCAAATTGGGGGCAAAGTAGGGTCTTTGGACTTGTCCCAATTAATTTTGCGTCCTGTGCTCATTTAGGCTGACTTTTGGTCAAGCTGGAAATGGTCACTGTCCAGCTTGAAGCGCTCACGGCAAGGCATAAGACGCCCCCATTCAAGGGCCTGTGAGGCCGCCAGAATTTTCCCGCCAATCCCGTGCGCCTAGCGAGGCCGTTACGGGTCCAATGACGCATCAACGCCGAAATTCATCAGGTTCCATCAGAGCTGCGCCACGAGAGTTCTGCGCTGGCGGTGATTGGAACATTCCCTCAAACAGCGCCATGACAGGAGTGAAATCGCTCAAGGCGGCCTTGTTCAAGATGGGCTGATAGATAGGATGTTGACTGCTGACGTTGGCTGGCGGGGCCTGGCATCGTTTGACGTTAATGCGTGAAACACACGATCCGGTGAATCTGGTTACAGAATGACCAAATTATCAACAGTTTTAACACCTTCGACGCGGCCATAGCAGCGCGAACAAAACCGTATATGTTTCAAAGGCAATTGGAAGTTGATTCGGAACTGACGCATTGGGGAAAAATAGGGTTTGGGGCTAACGGATTTCCACGCGAAGTATTTTGCCTATGAGCTGACCAAGCAAAGTGCTGCTGACAGTATGGAGAAACTTGCCGGAGCGCTGGCTGACGCCCAAGTTGACCTGAACCCCCACCAAGTAGAAGCCGCTCTCTTTGCATTCCAGAACCCCTTTTCAGGCGGTGCTATTCTAGCCGACGAAGTGGGCTTGGGCAAAACTATTGAGGCGGGCTTGCTGCTCTCGCAGAAATGGGCCGAACGCAAACGACGATTGCTTGTGATCGCCCCAGCCAATTTGCGCAAGCAATGGTCGCAAGAACTCAGCGACAAGTTTCACCTGCCCTCCGTCATTCTGGAAGCCAAAAGCTTCAACGCCATCCTGAAGACGGGCAACCTCAATCCGTTTGAGCAACCCGCCATTGTGCTTTGCTCTTATCAGTTTGTGCGCAGCAAGGACATTTATGTTCAACGCACCGAATGGGATTTGGTGGTCATTGATGAAGCCCATCGCCTGAGAAACGTCTACAAGCCTACAAACAAGATTGCGCAGACGATCAAGAGTGCGATTGCAACGCGGCCCAAGGTTTTGCTTACAGCAACGCCGCTGCAAAATTCATTGATGGAACTCTATGGTCTCGCCAGCATCATTGATGAATACGCTTTTGGTGACGCGAAGAGTTTCAGTGCAAGATTTGTGCGGCCCCGCAACAATGAAGAAGTGTTCGCGGAATTGAAGCAGCGTCTTGCACCCATCTGCAAACGCACACTGCGGCGGCAGGTTCTCGAATACATCAAATACACCACCCGCCATGCGCTGGTGCAGGAGTTTGTGCCGTCGGACGACGAACAAAAGCTCTACGATCTTGTTTCTGCATATCTGCAAGGCGGCGAACTTCATGCCCTGCCCAATGCACAGCGCCAACTGATGACGTTGATTTTGCGCAAGTTGCTGGCATCATCCACATTCGCTGTGGCCAACACTTTGGATGGCTTGGCCAAGAAGCTGGAGAATGCGGTTAAAATGGCCGAGGCCGTGGATAGCCCGCCTGAAGAAGTAACCAACGACATTGAAGGCTTTGAGGAACAAGCCGACGAGTGGGGCGAGGAAGAAGAAACTCCAACCGAAAGTGTACCTCTAACAGAGGATCAGATCAAAAGCATCAAGGCGGAAACTACGCAACTTCGCAGCTTTCATGCACTGGCAACCTCGATTGAAAAGAATTCCAAGGGCGGCACATTGTTAATGGCCCTGAGGCGCGGCTTTGAAGCGTCAGAACATGCTGAAAAGCCTGTACCACGCCTACAACAAAAGGCGCTGATTTTCACCGAAAGCCGTCGCACCCAGGATTATCTGTTCCGCTTACTGCAAGAGGCGGAGTTCAAGGATAAGGTTGTCCTGTTCAACGGCTCAAACAACGACCCGCAATCCAAAGCCATCTATGCAGCATGGCTTAAGAAACACGCGGGCACTGACAAGATTGCAGGGTCGCCCACTGCCGACATGCGCCAAGCCCTTGTGGATTATTTCCGCAATGAAGCGGTGATCATGATCGCCACGGAAGCTGCCGCTGAGGGCGTGAACCTTCAGTTCTGCAATCTCGTGGTCAATTACGATTTGCCGTGGAACCCCCAACGCATTGAACAGCGCATTGGCCGCTGCCACCGCTATGGCCAGCAGTTTGACGTGGTCGTCGTAAACTTCCTGAATAAGGCCAATGCCGCAGACGTTCGGGTGCACCAGTTACTAGGCGAAAAGTTCAAGCTGTTTGATGGAGTGTTCGGCGCATCCGACGAAGTGTTGGGTGCCATTGAAAGCGGTGTTGATTTTGAAAAGCGCATTGCTGCGATTTATCAGAACTGCCGCACGCCCCAGCAAATCGAATTTGAGTTCAACAAGCTCCAAACCGAACTTGAAAGCGAGATTGCGGTCGGCAAGGAAAATGCCCAGCAATTGCTGCTCAGCAATTTCGATCAGGAAGTGATTGAGCGGGTCAAGATCGACACCAAGAGCGTGCTCGACAAGTTCAATGACAGGCTTTGGAAAATCACGCGCCACACCTTGCGCGATCATGCGGAGTTTGAGCCGGAAGGCTTTGGCTTCATGCTGCGTTCCAATCCGTTTGCCGAGGAGGCTATCAATCGCGGCCCTTACAGGATGGGCAAGAACGTGGAGGATGCAAATCTCTATCGCGTGGGTCACCCGCTGGCGCAACGGGTGCTGGACCGCGCCAAGGCCATGCCCACGGAGATTAGAACAGTTACGTTTGAACTCAGCACCTCGTCCAAAAACATCGCCATTCTGGACCCGCTCAAAACCAAAAGCGGCACTCTGATATTGCGCCGCGTTACTGTGGCTTCGGTCGATACAGAAGACCGCCTGATTTTCACTGCCATAACCGATGATGGCAAGGTGCTGGACACGGACCAATGCCGCCGCCTGTTTGATTTGCCAGCCTCTGCCAATGGTGCGACAGAGAACTTGAACAAACACTCCGACCATCATGCAGCTCAGATAGAAACCGAGCGCCAAGGCTTTCTGGCTGAAATCGACAAGCGCAATCGCAAATGGTTTGAACAGCGCACGGCAAGTGTGGAAGCTTGGGCGACGGACAAGCAAACGCTTCTGCGCTCTATTGTGGGTGAAGCTGAAACAACTTTGAACGACAAGCGCAAGGAAGCGCGGCTTGCCCCCACCATGCCAGAGCAAGTGCGCTTGCAGGGTGATGTGAAGAAGCTGGCCGCCGCCCTTGAACAGGCCGAAGATGAATGGCGGGCCGCCCGCAAGCTCGTGGCACAAGAGCGTGACAAGGTGCTGGATGATGCCGCCGCACGGCTGCACCAGACAATGAGCGAAGAAACCATATTTGAAATTGCGTGGAGCGTGGTGTGACCGATCAACCCGAAAAGCTAGACCTTAAATCCATGGATTTGGCCACTGAAAAGCAGGCTGAATTGCTGCGCCTGTTTCCGGAGATTCGCACCGAAGGCGGCAAGATTGATTTTGATCGGTTGGAGCTGGCATTGGGTGAAACGGTGGATGTGGGCCGCGAACGTTATGGCCTTACATGGCCGGGCAAGGCCGATTGCTTCAAGACAATTCAAGCCCCGTCGTTGGGCACTTTGCGGCCAGCTCCTGAGGAGAGTGTGAATTTTGATATTACGGGCAACTTGATTATCGAAGGCGACAATCTTGAAGTGTTGAAGCTCTTGCAGAAGTCATATCTTGGCTTGGTCAAGACTATTTATATCGACCCGCCCTACAACACTGGCAACGATTTTATCTACCCCGATAACTTTAGTGAGAACCTTCAGACCTATCTTGAATACACAGGGCAAGCAGACAGCCAAGGCCGCAAATTTGGTACAAACTTAGAGAGTGATGGTCGGTTCCATTCCAAGTGGCTGAACATGATTTATCCACGATTGTATCTAGCGAGGAACCTGCTTTCGCCTGATGGCGTCATTTTTATAAGTATTGACGACAGCGAAGCCACGGTGCTTCGGATGCTATGCGATTCTGTTTTTGGTGAAGAAGCATTTATTGCTCAGTTTGTTTGGAAATCGAGGGTAAGCGAAGACACTAGGGCACAATCGGGAGTGTCAAACGACCACGAGTACATTTTATGTTATGGGGCGTCTAGCGCCACGGCGCTTCGAGGTGCGGAAAAAGACCTTTCAAAATTTTCAAACCCAGATGACGATAAACGAGGTGCATGGCGAAGTGCCGATCTCACAGGATTGGCGACGAAGGAAGCTAGACCGAATCTCCACTATGATTTGATCAATCCTGAAACGAAACTTAATTACGGATGTCCGCCTAAGGGCTGGAGGTTCGAGCCAAGCACTATGTCCAAAAAGATTGTTGAACGACGCATTCTCTGGCCTTCCGATCCCTCAGGCCGACCTCGCCACAAACTTTTTGTCGAAGAAATGGAGAGTCCATTCAAGAATTTGTCTTCCGTGATCACGGAGTTCAATACAGGTCAAGGCACCAAAGAAATTAAGGACATCTTTGGAGAGGACATCATAGCTTTTCCTAAGCCATCATCCTTGATAGCAACTCTGGTTGAACAAACGACTGATCGTGAAGATTTGGTGTTAGACTTCTTCGCTGGCTCAGGAACAACCGCTCATGCGGTCTTAGCGCAGAACAAGAAGGACGGGGGAAAGAGAAATTTTATTCTTGTCCAATTGCCCGAACCTACTGCGCGGCCTGATTATTCTACCATTGCAGAAATCACCAAGGAGCGTGTACGCCGCGTAGTCAACAAGCTCAACCATGAAGACGCCAAACAGCTCGATCTTGATAGCACTGCTAAACATGATCGGGGTTTCAAAGTCTACAAATTGGCCGAATCCAACTTCATGGGTTGGGATGCGGGTGCCTCTACCGATGCCGATGCGTTGGGCAAGCAGCTTGATTTGAGCATTGACCATGTTCGGCAAGGCCGCACCGATGATGACTTGTTCTATGAGCTGTTGCTCAAGAGCGGCTTCCCGCTCACCACGCCTGTCGAAAAGCTGAGCCTTGCGGGCAAGACCGTGTTCAGTATTGGCGGTGGGGTGTTCCTGATCTGCCTTGAACGCGAACTCACCACCGAAGCCATCAAAGCCATGGCCGACATGAAACCCTCCCGCGTGGTGTGCCTTGATGATGGCTTCCGTGGCAACGACCAACTCAAATCCAACGCCGTTCTCACCTTCAAGGCCAAAGGTGTGGCCAAGTTTCAAACGGTGTGATGGGTGATGAAGCTTCAGTTTGACCCCAACCAAACCTTCCAACTCGACGCGGTGAGCGCAGTCGCCGATCTGTTTGATGGCCAGCCACAAGCGGCGGGTGATTTTGCCATCCAGCTTTCGATGGGTGACGGCTTGTTTGAAGGTCAAGAACGCACCGAGCTTGGCATTGGCAACAGACTCATTCTGGACGACGAAAAACTACGAGAGAATGCCCGTCTGGTGCAGGACCGCAATGACATTGAGATTGCCGATGAAACTACTCCGCTTGAAAGCTGGAAAGTTTTTGACGGTCCGGCCAATGCCCCGCGCATGTGCCCGCATTTCAGCGTTGAGATGGAAACAGGCACAGGCAAAACTTATGTTTATCTGCGCACTGTGTTTGAACTGTCGAAGCGCTACGGTTTTCAGAAATTCATCATTGTGGTTCCCAGCGTGGCGATCCGCGAAGGGGTGACCCATTCTATCGCCACCATGGCCGAGCATTTCAAAACGCTCTACAACACCGAAGCCGTTTCATTCGTCTATTCCGCCAAGGAGGTGAACAAGCTTCGCCAATTTGCTACCAGCAACACGCTGCAAATTCTAGTGATCAACATCGACGCCTTCCGCAAGAATTTCACAGGCACCGATGATGAGCGCAAGTCAAACGTGATCTACAAAGAAATGGATCGTTCGATGGGCGGTCGTGCGCCCATTGAATTTGTGCAAGCCGCAAGACCCATCGTCATCATCGACGAACCGCAGTCAGTAGATGCCACCGACAAAGCGCAAGACGCCATCAAGGCCCTGAACCCGCTTTGCACCTTGCGCTATTCGGCAACGCACAAGAACTCTTACAATCTTGTCTACCGCCTCGACCCCGTTCGCGCTTTTGAGCTTCGGCTGGTTAAGCAGATTGTGGTTGCCAGTGCCGCAGGTGAAGGGGCCGCCAATGATGCCTTCATCAAGGTTGAATCCATCACCAACGTGGGCGGCATAAAAGCCAAGCTGCGCATTCACGAAAAAGGGCCAACTGGGCCGAGAGAGAAATTGGTCACCGTAAAAATTGGCACCGACCTTTTTTTAGTTTCAAAGGAACGTGCGCAATATCGTGAAGGTTATTCGGTCACTGAAATACATGCCGAACCTGGAGCCGAGTTCATTCGTTTTACGACTGGCAATCCCATGAAGGTGGGCGACACGTCTGGCGGCATTCATGATGATGTGTGGCGTGTGCAAATCCGCCATACGGTGCGCAAGCATTTCGAGAAGGAAATGCAGGTTCGTGATCGTGGCATCAAGGTCTTGAGCCTGTTTTTCATCGACCGCGTTGCCAACTATCGCACTGAGGACGGAACCAAAGGCAAGTTCGCTACAGTCTTTGAAGAAGAGTTTGCAGCCATTGCCAAAGACGAACGCTACAAGGATTTGCCTTGGTTGAAGCACCCCCTGAATGAATTGCATAACGGTTATTTTTCGCAGGACAAGAAAACCAAGGTTCTGAAAGATAGCCGAGAAGGCAACAGCACTGAGGCTGACAACGAAGCCTACAGGTTGATTATGGAAGCCAAGGAGGAGCTGCTTTCATTGGAGACGCCTCTTCGCTTCATCTTCAGCCATTCGGCCTTGCGCGAGGGCTGGGACAATCCGAATGTGTTCCAGATTTGCACGTTGAACCAAACGCAATCCGGCATCAAGAAACGCCAAGAAATTGGCCGTGGTCTGCGCTTGCCCGTGTATAGCGATGGCCCGCTCAAGGGATCGCGTGTTTTTGATGACGCAGTGAACCGCCTTTACGTGATGGCGAACGAATCTTACGAGGAATTCGCCGAAAAGCTTCAAAAGGAATATGAGGACGATTGCGGTGTGACCTTCGGCAAAGTGCCACTGTCGGCGCTGACCAAGATCATGCAGATTGTTGGGGATCAAGAGCAACCAATCGGCAAGGCCGTGGCTGAAACCATTCGGGCAAAACTGGTCGAGCAGAAAATACTGGAAACAGATGGCAGGATTACAGCGGCGTTTGATCCCAAGAGGCTAGGCTTTGCATTGACCATGCCCGCAGGGCTTGAGGACTTGGCAACGGCTGTGATCGACGTTCTTTCTGGTCACCAAATCCAGCGTCATATCCGTCGCGACAAGGACGAGGGGCTGAATAAGCGCAACAAGCAAATCATCGACCACAGTCCTGAATTCAAAACGCTCTGGGACAAGATCAAGCCGCGCACCACCTACCGCGTGGAATTCCAGACTGAAGAACTTGTGCACCGCGCCGTTCAAGCAATCATCCAGATGGAAAAGGTTGTCGCTCCCAAAATCACCGTGACCGCTGGCAAGCTGGACGTGGTGAAAGGTGGTGTGGCTACACAGGAAATCAGCGCCGCATCCGAGCGCGTGAGCGTCACCACAACATCATTGCCCGATGTGCTGGCATACTTGCAAAACGAAACAGAACTAACCCGCTCCACTCTGGTGCGCATTCTGAAAGTATCTGGGCGGCTGGGTGACATCTTTTCTAACCCGCAGAAATTCATGGATCAAGTGGCAAGCATCCTAAAGCATGTGCTTCACCGGTTGCTTGTGGACGGCATCAAGTATGAGCGCATTGCAGGCGACGGCTCAGATGCCGAGTGGGAAATGGTGCTGTTCAAGAACGAAGAGTTGATCAACTTCCTGACCGCCGAACGGGTGACCAAGGCCCCTTACGAATATGTGGTTTATGATTCCGAAGTGGAACGGGAATTTGCCCAAAAGCTGAACACCCGCGAAGACATCAAAGTCTTCATGAAATTGCCGGATTGGTTCAAGATTGATACGCCAGTCGGCACATACAATCCCGATTGGGCTATCGTAAAACATGACGACGCCACGCTCTATCTGATGCGTGAAACGAAGGGCACAAAGGACTATTTGAAACTCCGCACGCTGGAAGCCGACAAGGTCCGTTGTGGCAAAGCCCATTTTGAAGCCCTGCAAGTTCCCTTCGAAGTCGTGGTGAACGCCAGTGAAGTGTGATTGCTCAATCCTCGGCAAAGAGAATTCACCATGCTGACAAGGGTGGTTGCAACTGAGTTTGTACGTCGCGTGACCAACGGGCGCACGCAACCGCTGATACTGACCTGCGAAAGGGCTGACGGCACTACTGTCGATGTCGTGTCTAAATTCTCCGACGGTTGCGAAGAAGGCGTCACACATTTGGCACGAGAGGCTGTGGGCAGTTGCTTGGCGGCTGATTTGGGGCTCCCTATTCCCGAAGCATTTCTGGTCGAGATTCCAGCTGATTTGGCAGAAGCCATTCCGGACGCAAATGTCGCGGCAAAATTAAACGGCAGCTCGCCGATAGCGTTTGGCTGCAAATTGATCACGGGCGGCTTTTCTGGCTGGGGAAGTAGTTCCAAAATATCGGCCACAATGTTGCCTGTTGCTGCTGCTATCTTCGTATTCGATGCAATTATTCAAAACCCAGACCGTCGAGGCATCAACCCCAATTGTCTAGTTCGAGGCGATGATCTCAGGATTTTTGACCATGAACTCGCTTTTGCTCATCGTTTGATAATTGGTTGGCGTGCACCTTGGTTGGTTGGAGGCCTTAACACTTTGGAAACACCGGGTAATCATATATTCCGAGAGGGATTGCGTCAGCAACCAGTCGACTATGGCCTAATCAGGTCAGCTTGGATGGGGTTGTCCGATGACAAAATTTCGGCTTATGAAGGTGTTTGTCCAGCAGAATGGGCCGAAGCTGCTCCGGCAGTCGCGGCGGCGGTGTCGCTAATCAGGGATGCGCGAAACAATATCGATGGATGTTTGACGGAAGTTCAACGGGTGATGCAATGATCAAGAAGCAAAAATACAGCTATACGGCATTGCGATATGTGCACGATGTTATGACGGGGGAGTTCGTCAACGTCGGTATTGTCTTGTTTGTGCCTTCGACCGCAACTGTGAAGGTTAAAACGCGTTCTACAATTGGTCGGATCAAGGATATATTCCCCGACTTGCAACGCGTTGCCTTTGTCAATGCAATGAAAGCCATCGACAGTGGCATCAAGAAAGTTTCCAAAGAGTGCGCTGAGACTTCATTGCTCTCAAGAGATGTCGATGCAGGTGCGCTTGCACGTATGGCACTTCCCAGTGATGACAGTTCATTGCAGTGGTCGCCTGTGGGCGGCGGACTGACTGACGATGTTGACAAGACTTTTGAACGTCTTTTTGAGCGACTAGTTGCGCGTTATGATACGCATTCCGCCCATCGCCGAACTGATGATGATGTGTGGAAACCAGTGCGCGACAAGATCGCCGAGCGGAACATTGACGTTGAACTTATCAAGAAGACAATTACTGGCACGTCTGACGAGATTGCATTCGAACACGCATGGAAAAATGGCAAATGGCACGCCTATGAGCCAATCTCATTGGATATGGCGGATGCCGAAGGCATTAAGGATAAAGCCCGCAAGTGGCGTGGTCATTTGGATGCTGTACATGATGGTGCATCCGAGCAAGTCAAACTTCACCTTGTCATTGGGGCTCCAAGTCAGCTGTCACTGATTCCAGCTTACGAAAATGCTGTAAAAATTCTCAGCAGTTCGCCGTTCCAGCCCACGATTTATTCCGAAGATCAGATTGACGAATTGGTTGATCAGTTTGAGGACGAGGTTAGAGCGCACGCCGCTGCTGTCTGAACAAGTATTGATCATCGATCCAATCACGTCGAAGTTTTGTAAGTATCCAAACAAGCCACCTACGTGGTCAAAGTTGTAGAGTGCTCACCAAAGCAGCATTCTACAAATCCAGCGATTTAGTCACTGCCCAATTGCAGATTAGAACTGTGCTTTCAAAGCAATACACTCGCAGCGTTGCCGACGAACAATTCACCGTCACGGACATAGCGGCTGAGCATCGCATCGCTGGCGTGGCCTGTCTGGGCGCGGATTTTGAGGGTGGAAACTCCAGCCTGTGCGGCGCTGGTGGCGAAACCTGCGCGGAGGCTGTGGCCTGAGTATCCATTGGGGTCAATGCCGATGGCTACGAGGCGTTCGCGGATGATTTCTGAAACTGCATCACCAGAGAGCCGAACGGGTTGAAGGTGGCCGTATCTGGTGATGGGGCAGAACACTGGTCCTTGCGTAATTTTGGAACGCTCTAGCCAAGTTGTGACGGCAGCAACGGCGCAATGCTGGGTGCGCCCATGAGGGATGCCGATTTTGCGTCCTGCTCCCTCCTGATCCGTTTTACTATGCCTGAGTGTGATGATGATGCCCTGACGGACAACTTCAATGTCGGCTACATCCAACCCCACCAGTTCAGATCGCCGGAAACCGCCCGCGAAGCCGAGCAAGAGCAGCGCACGGTCGCGCACATCTTTGAGGCTGTCGCCAATGGGGTCTAGGATTGCAAACAACTCCTCCTTCAACAAAGGCTTGGCCTTTTTCTGTGCTGTGCCCTGTATACGGCGTAGACCCCGAAGCGTCGCTTTGACCAATGCCGCCTGACATGGGTTTTCCTCACCCATGGCTTGATGGGCTTTGCTGAGCGTAGCCACGCGCCGCGTGATCGTCGCCACGGCAAGAATTCCGGCATAAGCCGCGATGTAGGACGCAATCATTGCAGGATTTGCGGGCAAGGTGCCTCCCCAAGCCGCAAAGTGCCTCAGGTCAGAGTCATAGGCAATTCGTGTACTGTGTGCGATTGATTGGCGAACAAGTTCATCCACCGAAATCGAACCAGAGGGCTCCACAGACAAGAATTGATCTGCCGAACCCACTATACCCATTTTGTGTGTGCAATTAAGTGCAAATTGTTCTGTGTCTTTTGGGCTTGCAACCCCATTGTTGAGGCTCGAGAAGTTAAGATTATCCGAGTTTGGGAATTGCCTAAGCATTGGCTTAGCCCTCCATTATCTGGGCGCGGATGGCGTTCAAGATTAGCAAACCATCTCTCAGCCGCTGCATAGTCTCCCCCGTCAGCTCCGCCGGAAGCCCGACACATTGCATTTCGTTGGTGGCGCGGAGTTCATCATTCAAGGCTGAGATGCAACGCTTTCGCAGCAGGCCCCCTTCCACATGGAATAGAGCGCGGGCCGTTACTATGCGCTGCTGAGAACGTTGGACATTGGCTTGCAGCCATTCAGAGTATGGTGAGACCCCGTTCAAGAAGCGGTTGATGGCGAGCTTCCCCTCGCGTGTGAAGCTGTCGATGGCCCAGCACGGCGCTGGCCCTGCCATTGTCTCAGCAGGTATTTCATCATCGATTTGACGTTCACTACCTAGGTCGGGCCTTTCCGCTGCAAGCAGAGCCATCAATAACCATAGGGGTTCACGGCTAACGCGATACCCCTCCCTCGCCAATTCAAGTACGGTGAACGGGGTTCCAAGTTCGTCGAGAACATCAAAGGCCAAGGCTGGTTCCCCTCGACGCGACTTGAGATAAGCCACAGGCTTTCCTGCGGTCCCTGACAGATAAAGCAATGCCAAAGCGCGGACATTCAGGCTGTCGGTGCCGAGTAAGATCAAGCGAAGGTGCTGGTTGCTCAATTCTGCAAGCCTACCCCGTTCACCTTCAAGGCTAGGCAGCAGTTGCGTCGTCATCAACAGATCGTCGGTGGCCCTGCTCTTACGGGCCTGTGCCAAGCGCTGAACCAGCCATGATGCAACAGGCCACTCCCCACCCAATGCAGCTCGCATCCGTTTGCCCGACATCATGCCGACCATGGCACCCACGGCGCAAACATCGGCAAGCCCAACATCCTCAGCAGCGATGCAAGCCAACCTTCGCCAGAGCTTGTCGGGGTTTTCAATCAGCAGCGTTGCCGCCGCTGACAACGCCCACGCTTCATCACCCCGTCTGATGGCCTTTTGAATTACTGATGCGGCAATCCAAACCGTTGTAGGCATCGGAGCTAATGGCGGTGGCGTGTGGGCTGATAGTGGTTTTACAAGCTCCTGTCTGAAACTTGCCAGAACATCACTTTTATCAATCATGTGAACCTCCTTGTTCATGGGGTCCAAATGCAACTTGCCCTCTTACGACGATGACACAGTGACACCTGCATGAAAGAAGTTTGCGCCTGCCGCTGCCGATATTTGCCAGTCACCCATTTACTGCGGAGCGGTTCAAAACGTCTCTAACACCGTCACCAAAATTCCAGCCGTCTAGCCTGCTAGACAAGAGAGACAAAATTCGGGGGATCGAGGAAAATGCCCAATAGGGACACTGTGGACAATTCAAAAAGCATTCATTTTTCGATGTTATTTTGAAAACTTGTGCTTGTCGCAGTGTCTTCAGTTGTGTCTCTCAATACCATTTGTCTCTCACTTCCACGCGTGAGGATCACTTACCTTTAGCTCGGTGATGTATTCTGACCAATGCGACCAGATCACTTGCGGGCTCCACCAAGATACAGGATGCAGCTTCAACCATGCCCTATATCTCGTGCGTCTAGCTTCGGGCAACAAGTTCAACGCCCCAGCCAATCCCCTTGTCTTTATGCTGTCCTGAAACATAGTCCAAAGGTAGGCCGTGCTCTTGGGTTCCTTTGGTGGCACTGGCAAGTTCGAGGCTGGCAGGATGATGTCTGCAAACGGATTTGGGATCATAGGCAGAGCTTTCAGTTTTAGCCCCTGTGGGCGAAGGCGTCGCTCTACACGCGTAGTGAGAGGCCCTTGCCATTTCTGGCCCTTGTCGCTGCGCTTCTTGCCCCTGTTGTATATCTTCGTCTGGTTCCCCGCTGCCTTCCCGAGAACGATGGTTTCAAGGTGTCCGTCCTTGCCCCACGCTTGCCTATAGACAGCCTGCTTTGGGATGACATCGAACTCATCAACCCCGATGCCGGGCAGATCAACGGTGATCTCGATCATCGTCACCCGACCATGTTCCGCGAAGGATTGCCACCCTCCGTCCATGAGCATCATCAAAGCAGCATGAAGCTCCTCCATGCCATTGTTACCAATGTCGACGGGGCTGAACTCAACACGGAATTTTAATGCCTGCTGCTTCGACATATCGAAAGAGGCCATCAATACAGGCCACTTCATTGCGTTAGGTAAGCAATTAATTGCAATGCGCCATGCCCTGTTGAATGGTGCCTTGTGCTGTGATGACTTGAACAGCTCAGCGTCTTTTGTCTGTGTCATTATAGATAGGAAGCTGTCGTGTGCCATTTCAGCAGGGACATCCATGACCACACTAATTTTATCTATGAAGGGGATTGGTCCTTGTACTGCTTTATTGACTTCTTTGATTTTCCCTTGCTCTTTACCTGCAGATTTGAGGGTGGTTTGGGGCTCGTTAGAGAGAGGGGCCTTTTTCTTATATGTAATTTTGATCCCCATTCCGTCCCCGTCATATCAATTTTCCCATGCTGAGCCTCCACGAGAAGTGCAACAAGGTCAATGGGCGGCTTGATCTTGTCGGTCTCTTCTTTGAGCGCAGCCAACGACATTCCCTTGCCGTACATCGACCGGACGCCGGGCTGCGTATGGCCGACGATGACATTACTTGCCTCTATGTGCAGCTTCCCATCGCGGGTCATATCAACCATTCCATGCCGCAGTGAGTGGAAAACGTTGTCTTTCGCGTGAAACCCAATTTTCCTTGCATAGCGCCCCCAAAACTTCGTGAAATTCTTGGAAGGCGTGCCATCACTTCCAAACTGAATTTCAGAGAAAATGCGTCCACCTTTTTCAGCCCGCTGCACTACATCCAAAAATCCTAGCTTGATCAAGTCATCGGCCAATGGAACTTTTCTTGCCGCTGAATTGTTTTTCAGGAGTTTGACCTCTCCGGTTTTGGTGACCACGCCTAACCGAATGTCGATGAACCAGATGCCTTGTTCTTCCCGAACATCTTCGGTTGCGAGTTGAACGACCTCGGACAATCGCATTCCAGTATAGAAAGCCACAATCGGCACCCAATACTTACCGTCCTTGAACAGGTATTCTCCCGCAGCTGAACGCCGACTTTTGCTGGCGCAACCCGTGAACAGCGGTGAGGAAAAGATAAGAGACAACACAGTATCGTCGTAGGGTTTGCGCTTCTTTTCGACAACGTCTTCCGAATTTGGTTTGACGATGCGAATATTGGCCCCGGGGACCGAGTCGATAAGCTCTTCTTCAGTTGCCCATCTCAGGGGCATCATGAAGAAATTGAACGATTTGTTCTGTGTCGTGTAGCTCGTGAGGGGTGCATTGATCTCTTCATTGGCTTGCACGATCTGCATTATCGTCATCCCCTTGAACTTCTTGTTCTTGTCGGAATGAACAGGCAAGTTGGCGATCAAGTCACGTACACCACGGACTTCGTCTGCGGTAATTCGGCTTATAGGGCGGGAAGCCTCTATTATCTCCAACCCCAATTTGTTTGCTCGCTGCAAATCTAACAGCGTTCGCGATCTAACCTGTTTAGCCTTTTGCATATGCTTGAAGTAACGGACGAAGAGTTCCGCATAGGTGATGGACTCGTCAACCTTCACAGAACTCTCGGAGCGAAAATTGACGATGTCATCGCGCTTTCGTTCTTCCCCCGGCAAGGGCGAGTAGTCCTCCATTTTCATGCCTACGAAGACAGGGTCAGTCGAGCTGGCAGGTTCGCCCATGAATTCGGCGGCAAGTAGCTTGGCGTCCTCAATTTTTGCTCGGAGCACGAGGTTGCACGCATGATGAAATGTCTCGATGTCGCCCTTCTTTGCGTTGGGTTCGTCGGGATGTAAGATTTCAAGAACCTCGCGTTCCAGCGCTGGGGAGAATTCACGGTCAGCCAATAGTTGCCTGAGATTTCTAATCCGCTGGCGGAGGGTGTCCAATTCCGCTTCGCGGTCCCATTCCTGCTTATCACTTGGCAGCAATTGGGCGAGTTCATAGGATTTCTCGAGGCAATCCCGAAAATAGACTTTGACGCGGTCCTCTACAGCTCTTCGCGTCAATTCAGGCATCCGTCTCAACTCATCAAACAGGGTTTCTATTGCGTTGCTCAGAACACGACTGCGCTGCTTTGCTGTCAAGGGGTCAGAAGTTTTGAGAGTCGTCTTGATTTCAACTTTCCCCAGTTGCGCCACAAGCTCACGCGGCACGGCTATGCGGAAGTGAAATGTGTTTCCGCGCCGAACAAGGTGGGGTGAAATTGACAAGCAAATGATCCTTTTCTGGCCAAGTTTCTGGCCAAAGAGGATAGCGCATCGCTAATTTTGTAAAAACCTAAGCAAGTGCAGTGCCTTGCAAAAAATTGGTGCGCCCTACGGGAGTCGAACCCGTCTTTACAACGTGAAAGGCTGT
>CAXTLE010000032.1:0-17033 GCA_964244855.1 uncultured Aestuariivirga sp.
CATTGCCGAGTACTTTCGCGACCAAGGAAAGCGCGTTCTTTTGTTTATGGATAGTATAACGCGTTATGCCCGGGCCCAAAGGGAGATTGGCTTGGCAGCCGGTGAGCCGCCTGCGCGGCGAGGCTTTCCCCCTTCCGTCTTCGCGGGGCTTCCGAAATTGTTAGAGCGTCCGGGTCTTGGAGCAATTGGCTCAATCACGGCCATCTACTCTGTTTTAATGGAAGGAGAGGCCGGTTCCGATCCGATAGCGGAGGAAGTCAGAAGCATCTTGGATGGCCACATTATTTTATCGAGAAAGCTGGCTAATGCAGGTCACTATCCGGCGATTGACATATTACAAAGCAGGAGCCGAGTGATGGACGTGGTGGTCAGCGAAGAACATAAACAGGCAGCAAACAAACTGCGTTCTATGTTAGCCCGCCTCGATGATTTGGAGTTCTTGATTGAAGTTGGTGAGTACAAGCAGGGAATAGACGAGAGGAATGATGAAGCGCTTGACAAGAAGGATGCCATGAACGCGTTCTTACGCCAGTCGTCCGGAGAAACCACATCCTTTGCCGAGACTGTAAAATGGCTGAAGCAGATCACCGCCTGAGATTGGCGAATGCCAAGCGTCTTCAGCTTCTAAGAGACTTCAAACTTCAGAAGTCGAGAGTGGAATTGGCGAAAGGCAATGCGATATTGGCCTTGGCGATACGTTCTCAGGATGCGTCCAGACTACAGTTGAATGACAACATTGACTTTAGGGAAACCATGGAGAAATCCATCTACACAAGCATGATCGGTGAAACTCTTTCTACAAGCGCTATTCAAGCGAATCTAAACGAATTTGAGCGGAATGATCGTGTCGTCTTTGACAGCGAGGCCGAGTTGAAACGGTTGACAATTATTCGAGTTGCGCACGAACTCGATAGAAACCGGCTTTCAGTTGAATGCAGTAGGCACAGCAAAAATCTTGCCAAAGTTGATTTCCTTGTAGACAAGACGATGCAAAATTTAGAAGCCCTGAGAGAAACGCAAGAAGAGCAATTGTTAGACGATTTGGGCGGCACAAAGAGGAAAGCGGTTCAACCATGAACGGAACGGTAGTTCAATTTGACTCCAAGACTGAACTAGCTGCTGTCGGAGCGTTTCAAAATCTAATTCAAAAGCTGCCACTTTCTCAAGATTCTCTGGTTTGGTTGAATCGTGAAGACCTGGATTTCGTTTCCGAAGGAGTGCACTTCAAAGTAAACAACATTTCATGTTGCAGCATTTTTACCAAAGTTTTTGACTACTGCGTAAAGTTGAAAATAGGTAGTCATGCAGCATCCCTCTTTCTGGACAGGCAGTTGGTTGAAAAGATTGTAGGAAAGATGGCACCTGAAGCTGGGGCAAATTTTTTGGGTGCAGGCGCCGCCCTACTGCTTGAACTTGCATTCTCAGAAGCAATTGTTCAAGTTGAACGCGTTATTGGGCGGGCAATAAATTTCACAAGCGTTGAGCGCGCACCCAGCGGTCAACTGCCCCCGCCAAATCACGAGTGGTTGCCAGTTGACATTACGATCTTCGTAGATCGCATCGCAACATCCAGTCGAATACATTTGTGTGTTGCTGGCAATAGAATTTTAGCTCAGTTGCTGAAGAGGTTGCCGACCAGGCGTCTGAGAATTGATCATCTGCCCATAGTTGTGGGATTTGAAGTTGGACATGCTGTTTTGTCGGTAGGCGAGTTTATGCTCTTGGAGCAGGGCGATGTCATATTTTCGCAAGAGCAGGACATTTCGTCCAGTAGAGTCACCGCAGTCATAGCGGACAGACTGTACGCCAGTGCAACAGCTGAGGAAAATCAACTACGTATTTTTGAACCGTTTAAACATCGGGAGAATGCGATGAGCGACGAACCGTTGGGACAAGACTCCTCACTATCAAGCCTTGACGAGATCGAGGTCAAACTGACCTTTGAGATCGGGCGAAAGTCGATTCCTTTGTCAGAACTTGAAACACTAGCGCCAGGTTATGTCTTCGAACTTGACCGCAAGGCGTCCGCAACTATCGACGTTGTTTCTGGCGGGCGACGAATTGGTCGGGCAGACCTTGTTGAAATAGGAGACCGGGTGGGGGTTCGACTCCTCGAAATTTTTCGTCATGGGTGATTTGCAGCTCAATTCGGTCGGGACGATCCTGATAAGTGTAGGGTTGACGCTGCTGACTTTTCTGATCGTGGCTACAACTGCGTTTGTCAAGATCTCAGTAGTGATGTTGATAGTTCGCAACGCATTGAGCATTCAACAGGTCCCATCGAATATCATAATCTATGTTTTTTCGTTTACAATCACGCTCTTTATTTCCGCTCCGGTGATAAACGACATATTTGTCAAACTTGTATCAATGCAACTAAATATGAATTCAATGGATTCTTACTTGCGGATCATAGAAATTGCGTCAGACCCGGTGCGGAATTTTCTGATACGTTTTACGACCGACGTAGAACGCGACTTTTTTTTGAATGCAACGGAAAAAGTATGGAATGGCGAGCAAAAGCTCGTCGCTACTAACCGCGACCTCGCAATTCTCGTACCATCGTTCATGGTAGCAGAACTCAAACGTGCGTTTGAAATCGGGTTTTTGATATACCTGCCATTCTTGGTGATTGATCTGGTTATTACGACCATTCTCATGGCCATGGGCATGTCCATGATGTCTCCGACTACAATTGGAACACCAATCAAACTGTTTCTGTTCGTAAGTATTGACGGATGGTCGCGGCTTGTAAGCAGTCTTGTGATGAGTTACGCGCAATGAATTTGTTTGAGTAAGTGAAGAACAATGGAACACCAATTGATCGTTCATGTTTTGCGTTCTATGCAGTTATTTTCGCTAATCATACTGCCGCCATTAATTGCCGCTATTGTGGTCGGCGTTCTAATTGGCATTCTACAAACCGCAACCCAAATCCAGGACCAGACGCTGGGGATGGCCGCCAAAGTCATTGCCGTTGGGTTGGTTTTGGCAGCCATGTCACCATATACCTTCGGGCCATTGGCAGATCATGCGCGGCAGATTTTTGCAGAGTTTCCTACAATAACGAGGTAGGCGGCATCCTGAACCCAAGGCAGGGAAATGAAAATATTGACAAAACAATGAAAGGAATTGTGCATTGAAGAGCGTGAGCCAATCAAACGGTGGATTTTGTGCTGTTTCACCTAAGTTCAAGGCAAACGGGCTACAGCATGACAAGAGCATGCTCAAAATCGCTTTGTTCTTTTTGTTCGAATTGCCAAGTGCTTCGTTTTGCACCAAATGTGAAAAAAATTAGGGGGCACACTTGGATTTTGGCAGCGCCTTCACAAGTAGCGATGCGGCCCGCATACTCCCGGATTATGTCATCGCTCTGGGACTCGCCAGTCTGAGATTCAACGCATTTTTCTCTGTTTTCCCGCTGTTGAATAGAAGCAACGCAGGACGCATAGTCCCCAGCTGCTTGAGCGTAGCACTCGGCCTGCCGCTTGTAGAGAATCTTGTTTCCAAGTTAACGGTCGACCAAACTATTTCGGGTTGGCTACTTATCGCGATTGCTTTGAAGGAATTTGTTTGCGGGTTGATTCTCGGCTTGGCAGCAGGAGTTCCAATTTGGTCTTTTAACATGGCAGGTGAACTTATCGACAATTTGCGGGGTATTACTGCTGACAGCAGTCAGGTGCCAGTCGGTAGAGGGCAAGGGTCAGCACTGAATATCTTCTTTGGGTTTCTTGCAGTCAGTCTTTTCTTCTCATTTGGCGGCCTTCAAATATTGGTCGGTATCGTTTACGGTAGTTATGTTTCGTGGCCGATACTGACGCCATCCGTACAATTACCAGCTGGCAATATTTTAGCTGTTCTGGCTAGTCTTCTTCAACAAGTAATGCTCTACGCGACCATTGTTGCCGGTCCCTTTATGGTGATATTCATATGTTGCAGTTTTGCCGGGATGTTGCTGGCGAAATCAGCACAACAGATTGTCACTGAGCAAACAATCAGCCTTGTCAAAAACACACTATTTGTGATCTTGTCGGGAACTTACGTCGTGTATATGGCGCAGTATTTTCTGGAGCACGCAATGACCATTCCGGCGCTCGCGCGAAGCACCATTGAAGGCGTTGCGGAATGAGTGAATCAGGCGAGAAAACACTTCCTCCCAGTGACAAAAAGCTGAGGGATGCCCGCAAGAACGGGCAGCTCGCCCACAGCAAAGACATGCCATCAGCAGTCAGCCTTATTGCGTGCCTCGCTGTTGTTGCATCGACAACTACTTATGGCCTGAAAACAATTTCAGGTTCAATTATTAGCTCTCTTTCGTTTAGCGAAAAAACGTTTCAACAGCGGGCCGTCGATTCCGTTATTGAGCTGGGTGTCTTTATGGGGCAATTCGTCGGCGCTGCAGTTGCCGCGGCAATAGGGGCAGTAATTTTATCCCATATCATTGTAATGCGTGGCTTTATATTCACATTACAACCAATGTCCCAAGGTTTGCAAAAGCTCAATCCTGTTACCAATCTAAAACAGATTTTTGGAGCTAACGCCCTCTCTGAATTGATCAAATCAATCCTCAAAGTTGTAGTCTTGGGAGGTGTTCTCGGCATCGTCATTCAGACCGGAATTCAAGCAGCAATTAACACACTGTTTTGCGGGCTTAACTGCCAAATTGCCTTAGCTGGGCATTTGTCTCGTAGCATTCTTATTGTTGGTTCGTCTGTATTGCTCGTTCTGGGGGGCGTTGACATTCTGCTGCAAAATTGGATGTTCACCCGCGAAATGCGAATGACATTCGATGAGCAGAAACGCGAGCGCAAAGAGCAAGATGGTTCACCCGAAATTAAGCAGGAACAAGGTCGGTTGCGTAGAGAAGCAATTATGGGCGACCCACTCGGAGCAAAAAATTCTACAATCTTTCTTACAGGAGAAGGTGATGTCGTGATCGGCATCCGCTACGAGAAAAGCAAAACGCCCGTTCCAGTTTTGGTCTATCGTTCTGCGAAAGTCACAATTGGTGAACTTCAAAAAGCGCATCCTTCCACTCACTTATACCGACAGACTGCGTTGCATGAAAAGCTGATGTCTGAAGGTAAAATGGGAAAAATAGTTCCTAGATCGACGTTCGACGCTTCAGCCAGAATGCTGTACGCCCTGTCGATGATTTAATGTGTCGCAATAGTCCGTTGACCTTGCCCCCGCATCTTAATCCATATCGATGCTGGCTCTGGCCCAAAAACGAGGACCGGAGCATGAGCCACAGTCGATTTAGCGAAGAGCAGGTCACAGACGGTCATCAAATCCAAAATGCTTTGTGCAATCAGACGACCGCACGTTTTCTTCACGACAAAACTACTACTTTCTTTTTGGTGCGGGTAAATCAAGAGTGTTTTCTTCCATCAAGTCAACCATATCCTGGATAATGACGCTGCTTACCTGCGATAATTTATCAAAGTAAGGCTTTGCAAGATCAATTGACGCCTGAACAGTTTCGACACCTTTCTGTATTTTTTGCTCTTGTTCAGTAATGTTTTTGTCGATGTCCTGGCTAAGCTTTTCGACTTGCTCGATGACATCTTTTGCTGGGCCGTTTTTGACTGCATCAGTCGTGGATTTCATGCTCGCATCAATCACGCTGTCTTGGCCGTCACTCATGGATTTCAGGCTCGCATTAATCACTTTGTCCTGGCCGTCATTCAAGGAGTTTAGACTGTTGTCCAAGGCATTGTCTTGTGCCGCTTGAAAGGCCTTAAACGCGTTGTCAGCCGCCTTCGAACTCGGATCCTTAACTTCGAGAGGTGTAATTGGGCGAGAAATGGCATTGCTGTTGGTCATTTTGAATACCTCAATTGGTTATCATTTGTTTCCCTCTTAACCACCAACTCGAAAAAAGCTGAAGGTTTGGAAGTTCGCTCTCAATTACCGCTCCAGTCTGACCAGAACCTGACAGTGATCCTAACTTGCCATAAAAATTAAACTGTCGAATTCTATTGACGATGCCTCTGAGTCGATATTGTGCAGCTTCAGTGAGGACATAGCTGGAAATGAGAGGACTACACGAAAAACCCGTTAAGCGTTCCCAGTGCGGGGCCAGAAGAACGTTCTTCAAATTGACGTTGCAAAGTGTTACGCCTATCGACTACTCTCTCATCTAGTTCCTGTCACAGCACCGCAGCGAAAGTGTTTGCGGCACGAGCAATCAATTCCTTGTCGCTTCCGCCAATCAACAGGTACTCATAAGCGCCTTTGCTCCAAGTCGCCGCTGCCATGCCTTGAATGACATCGGTCTTAATGCCTTTGGCGGCAACAATATCGCCGCGCATAATACACAAAACAATGGGAGAACCAATGCGGGAAAGAAATGCAACTTGCAGCAAGGGTCGACCCTCGAACCCGAGAATTTGCGAACGCTTGTATTCAAACTCAGGAATGCGGTTCAAATTTGCCAGAAAAATATCCTTGCCCAGAGCCTTTGTCGCCCGTTCAAGTTCAACCTGTGCACTCGCAGGATTAGTGACAACGTCGCTGATTGTACGATTGACATACAACGAATGATAAATTGCAGCTTTTTCCTGCCACGTAATCGGAGGGGCACGAAAAAGCCCCGTCGCAGCTACCCAAGCCATCATTGCACAGAGCGCACCCACTACAGCAAATTTCAGACGGTTGTCTGTCGGAATTTGCACGACTTCAATTGTAGTAACATGATTCACGTTATAGCGTGGTGCCGACTGCATCAGATCGTCAAAATCCGCTTTCAGCATAGCGCGGTCAATCTTTAATGAATCAAGTTGAACTTTGAGATTGGTGTTGACCTCCAGTGCGGCATTTATTCGCCGACGCTCAGCTGGTCCAATCTCATCATCGAGATAAGCCGTTAGTTCTTCATTTGAAAAATGAACAGACCCAATCACAGGCGTGCACTCTTGCCCAGATCAAGCGAGGCACCTATTTTGGAACGGGCCGCGGCCAATCTGCTCATCACAGTGCCGACAGGTATATCCAATATCTCCGAAGTTTCTTGATAACTGAAACCTTCAACGTAGGCAAGCATGACAGTGACGCGTTGTGCCTCAGGCAGGTTCAAAACCTGCCTCAATCGTTCTTGTACCAACAGATTTTCCTCGGGGTTTGGCTTGTTGTCGGGAATCTCCAAATCATCAATCAACAGCATGCTGCGATGTTGCCGCAAGATATCTGACCTGACTTCGTTGAGCCACACGCGGTGCGTAAGCCGAAACATCCAAAGATCAAGCCTTGTTCCAGGTTCAAACAAATCCATTTTTTCAATGGCACGTAAGCAAGAAGATTGCGCCAAGTCATCTGCGCGATCTCGCTTCCCTGTGAGTGTCAGGCAATAGCGCCACAGCCTCGGAAAGAACTTTGTAAGGGTCCGTTCAAATTCTGCTTTTGAATTTTTTTTCCAACTCATCTGAATAAAATAGCGCACTTCAGTGTTATTCACAAGACAGTCAGATTACCTTGAAACGACAGTATCGATTGAAATGAGATTTTTCACACAGAATGTCAGCACCCTCTTTTCAGGTCCCCCTTTGGTGGCTGCTGCCATTTTGCGTTTTCAGGGTGAAGTGCAGGAAGCGTCAAAGTGATAGCAATTTAACCGGAATTTAAAAGGAAAGCACTGTTTCGATTTACTTCCTTTCGCAACCTCATTTGCGAAGCCATTCTGCTAATTCGTCAGGCATATCGTCGAATACCTCACGCATGTTTGAATGTAAGATGAGAGATTTCAAATCGCGCGCTCGGAGGGACTTGTAAGGCTCTTGTAAGTGAAATGAGTTTTAATTTTTTATTAGACTTAGATCGTCGACCTGTTTTGACTTGGAGGAAGTGAGACGCCAGCAGAGCAATATGATCTCAATAGATTCGGTCAAAACTATTATTTGGGGAGAAAATAAAGTGCGATTACTTCTTGTAGAAGACGGCCTGGATTTGGCCAATATCATAATGGGCGAATTGCATCCCGCCGGCTTTGCTGTAGACCACGTAGTCAATCTGGAGGACGCGTCGTGCTCAACTCGGTCAACCGATTATGCAGCCGTGCTTCTTGACAGGCATTTGCCGGACGGGGATGGTTTGAGTTGGCTGAAATCAATGAGGCGGCAAAACTGGACGCGGCCCGCCATCATCATGTCTGGATCTTGTTACGGCGTGCGGGACAAGATTGAAGGACTCAATGCCGGGGCTGACGACTATTTGGTGAAGCCCATGGAGTTCGGCGAACTGGTTGCGCGTGTCAGGGCCGTACTGCGGCGACCACAGGTATTCGAAGACACGTGCTTGAAAGCAGGCAACATCATACTCGACGTCGTTGGTCGCGAGTGCCGCACAGAATGCGGAGAACTGGTGGCTTTTACCCGTCGGGAGTTCTGCATTTTCGAACAGATGATGCGGCGCTTCAATCGTGTGGTGCCAAAAGCTTCACTTGAAAATGCGCTATATGGCCAGGATGAAGAAGTATCGGTGAACAGCATCGAAGTCGGCGTTCATCGGGTCCGAAAGCGGTTGGCGGATTCAGGTGCGACTTTGAAAGTGCAGACAGTGCGTGGAATTGGTTACCTGTTGAACCAAACATGTAGCACGGGCGTAGCATGAAATGTTCCTGTCAGGGGTAATTTATTCGTAACATGAGTTTTGGCCGCGACCGCGGAGGAAGTGAGTAATTGTGTCAGAGAATAGCCAAACCCTTTCCCAAGACCAGCGTGAGGAAGTGCTGAAAGTCGTAGCCGACATCGCACATCAACTTGCTACGCCTCTCACCATTTTGATGAAACGGGCTTCATCAATGCCCGACGAAGAAGAGTCGTACAACTTGAAGCGCCAACTCAATCATATGACGCGGCTGGTCAGCCAGATCGCCGCCTATGCACGAGCAGGTACTTTAACGCTTCAACCTGACACGCGCTTTGATTTGCGTGATCTTGTCAGGGAAGTTGTTGCAGACCAAGCTCCTTTTGCGACAGCAATGGGAAAGAAGCTCACCTGTGTCGACGGTGGCAAAAGTGTTGAGGTCATTGGTGATTTCGATAGTGCTGTCGAAGCCCTGAGTAATCTTGTCAACAATGCAATATCCCATACGCAACCTGGCACCATGGTCACCGTAAGCGTCCAGCCTGACCACACTATCATTGTGCTGGATAGAGGGCTGGGTGTGCCTGAATCCGAACGGGAACTCATCTTTGAAAGACTTCGCCAGGGCCGCAGGCCTACTGAAGGCGGTGCTGGAATTGGCCTCGCGATTGTCAAAGACATAATGAAGGCGCATCGCGGCTCTGTATCTTGCAATGATCGCATCGGTGGTGGCTCAATCTTCTCACTCACGTTCCGGGGAGCCTTGAATGAGTCGCGGGACACGGGTTCGGAAAATCTGGCTGCAGTGTCAGGTTTATGAAAGAAAAAAATGCTTCGGTTACATCGTAAATGTGGTGCCTGGAGAGATTTTTACATCGACCCGGATTTTTTGAGGATTGAAAATGATAAATCCAATACTGAAAATGGCGAGCGTGTTTGTTGCATCAAAGGCGGTGGACGCTGGTGTTAGCGCGGGCGTGAATATGGCAATCGATGCATTCAAGGCGACCATGGAGAAGAATTCTTCTCAGGCCGACAAAGTTTCATCCACAACAGATGCAACCAACCGTGATGGTGGACCAGAGACACGCGTTGAGACGCGCGCAGATTTTGCCACATCTGATAACTCAATTGAAAAAAAATAGTGTCTGGCTGTTACGTCAGCATGGTGAAAGCTTGGTGTGGTTTATTGGAATTGTAGAAAGCAGCGATAGGGACAATGAGGTCGAGCTGCCACAACATGGAGAAGAATTATGGGTATGGAAATTGGTGGCAAATCAGGCATCAAAATAAATAATGATGCAATGGATAAACCGAATAAGAGTGACGAAGCCTCCTTCGAAAACTCTATTAAGACTGCGAAGAGCGGTAAGTCCGATAAGTCCGATAAGGCCGATGAAATGGATCCGGCCAAGATGATTGAGCAACTTATGAAGTTGATCATGCAGCTTGTTGAAAAACTTCCAAAAGGCGATGAGTCGGACAAGGCTGAAAAGAAGCAGTCGGGTAAAAGTGAAGAGTCCAAGGGTCCTGATGCTGCGAATTGTAGCGGCGAAACAGGAAAGTCTGGCAACAAGGAAGTCGCTGATCTCTTAAAGGCCCTTATCGCAGTTCTGGATAAGCCTTCTGGTGCTGAAGCCGCTCAGCCCGCATAAAACCTAGTTTCGTTAGGCTGATTGTCCGGCCGCCTTTTTTTACAGCCGCTGGACAGTTGGCAGCACAATCAACACATGGAGAAAATCATGACATTGAATATCATGCAACAAACGTTCAACGCGATGGAAAAGGCGGCGGCCTTCGGCAAAAATAACGGCGAGGATATGGCGTCTAAGCTAATGGCTGCTGCCCAGAAAAAGGTGGCTGGCGAAAAAGAACCCACTCTTGCCCAACTTGTGGACAGGTTGGAAGGGCGCGTGTCCGAGGGTGGAAACACCAGGATGTTGAAGAACGCACTCGGAATGGTTCAGAAAAGGGCTTCGGGTGAAGGGTCGGATGCTGGTTCAGCCAAGCAGGTTGCCAATCTGCTGAAAGCCATTTTGCCTTTCATTAGCAAAGGCAAAGAACAGAATTCCGACACGTCTGGGTCAAAAGAGGTTAGGAATTTGTTGAAGGCTCTGACTCCATTGGTTGAAAATGGAATAAGTCGCGAAAAGGCCTCTGATGAAGCCAACAGTGGTATGTCGATGAAGTCGGTCAAGAATCTCATGCAGTCGGTTTTGGACCTGGTTGAGCAGGCCGGCGGAGATGACGAGGAAGAGGATGAACCCGATTTTGGCGCTTCAACGATGGGAAATCTTCTGAAGTCTTTGATGCCATTTGTCATGGGTGGTTCAGGTGCTGCGACCGCGGGAGCGGGCGTCGGCAAGGACCTGGGGAGCATCTTGTCGAGCCTCTCGGACTCGATGAGCGGCATGTCGGGCGGCAAGGCAGATTCCACCGACAACAAAGCCGCGAAGCCAGCCACAACAGCTAAAACGTGCGCCCCAGCTAAAACGGACGCACCAGCCCCAGTAACTGCCGATAAAACGTCCGGAACTGAAGGTGGTGAAAAAGTCAAATCAGAAGTCAAAGATGGGATGTCGGCCGCCAACAAAGCCATTCCACTTTTGATGAAGCTGCTGGAAGCCTCCGAAGTCACTCCAAAAGGTGATCAGTCATTCACTGGACAAAACCTTCTGGACATCCTCTCGAACAAGGATGGCAATAAGATCAAACTGAGTGATGCTGGTTTTGCCGGCGGAAAGGGCCCTGCCGGCGAGTTTTCAAGCGAAGACGGCAAGGTGAAGATCGCTAACAAGGACGGTAGCGCTCTCGGTACCAGTGTTGAAGTTGATTTGAAGAATCTTTTCAGCAATCGGGGAAGCCTGTTGTCGCCTGCTAAAGATAAAATCAACGAGCTGGCAACTTTGAATGTGACCTACGCCAACGGCAAGCAGGAGCTGATTTCCGCTACTGGCGCAGACAGTGACCAGAACGGAAACCAGACAGTAAAGCTCGGAAATGGCAAAGACCAAATCAAGTCGGTTGATTTTGCCCTTCCAAAAGGTGCCACTGAAAAAGCTTCAGATGGTACCGACAACAAGTCAGATGCAGGTATTGGTGCTGTACGTATGTCAGGCGCCAAGAGCGATCCTTCTGAAGTGAAGGAAAGCATTCTGGAACTGCTTCCAGCAATTGCGGGTCGCAAGGAAGCCGACCGGGCTGCCTGAGACGTTAAGAAAATCAAGTGAGAGGTCTTGTTGGATTAACTGACCTCACTTGAACCACTCTGCCGGCGTTTGCGTGACTGCGATGCCGACATTTACCGGGGTCGATCCCGGAATAGAAGCCCTGACTGGCTTTAGCCAAGAGCCAATAGACATCGGGGCAAATACAAAAGAGACACGGATTGTCCAAACTTCTGGCGTCTCTTTTCTAACCGGATGTTTGATTGACTGAAATGTTCAACCATCCAAAGGGGTGCGAGGCATTCGCCAAGCATTCTCAAACTCAAACCGCGAATTGTTTTATCAATCGCAATATATGGAGAAAAATCATGGTAGGTAATCCACTCGACAATATTACAGGCGGCCCTGGTGGTGCTGGTGTCCAAAGGGCTACAAATGCATCAATAGATCTCTCTAATGCCTTTGGCGAATTTGCGGAGGTACAAGCTGCAACTACGAAGGATCAGTTGGAAGCTCAGAAATTCACCGGAAAGGCAAAAGCAGCCAAGGCGGTTGTTGGTGATATTTCAGGTCTGATTGGGTAATCGCCCAACACTCTGGAGGAGGGCCTCTCTCTTCCAGAGTGTTTCAAAATATCGGTGCAGTGCACGCCGTGCTGCGCCGAATTTGCGTTTGATGGAATGTTCCGCCAGATCATGAACCCTGACAGCAAAACCTCCGAAATTCCAACGTGCTTGCATGTATCGTCGGGAATCCACGCGGGGACATCCGTTGTTTTGGCTGAAAAAACAGCTATTGTCGGTGGTGACAATGAAGCCGACATCGTACTGCTTGATGCAGGCATCGCTGCGCAGCACGTACGCATTGAACAGAAAGAGGCTCTGTTAGTCATACAGGCGCTGGCAGCCGGGGTTTCTGTCAACGGTGAGGCGCTTGCTGTTGACACTATTTGCGACGCCTATTTTCCTGCAATGCTCGACATTGGCCCGGTTTCTATCCGCATCGTAGGTCCACCTCCGCCAACGCCAGCGGTTTTGCACACTTTTAATACTGTGGCACCGAAAACCTTTAAACGCCCTTTGGTGTCCCACGCATTTGTTGTGCTGATGGCTTTGGCTGGTGCAGCCCTAATTGGCTATCCCCTTGGTGGGTGGCTTCTCGGTTACGACCAGGTTCAAACTGCAACAGGCCCACAGTTTTCATTCAAAGCAGCGGAATCCAGTCTCAACGACGCACTGCCTTTTAGTGCGGCGCCTCCCGCATCGCCCGTCTCATCGCCTGCAATAAAGCCAGAAAAGGCTGCGGAAATAATACGCAACTCAATTGCAGCGGCAAGTCTTGCGACGCTGGTGGTTACGGTTGTTGAAGGGCACATTGAGGTCAATGGAGTGCTAACACCAGAAGAACAAAAGAAATGGCAGATAGTTCAAAAAGGCTTCGATGAAAAATATACAGGACAGATTTTGCTGATTGACGACGTCAGCATTGCTGCCGTGCCACCAGCACCAAGGCTCGGTTTCGAGGCAGTCTCACTCGGCAAAGATCCTTACGTTGTCGTTGCCGGGCGGCGACACAAAATGGGTTCTGTGATTGATGGCTGGGAGATTACAGCAATAGAGCGCAATCGCATTACAATTCGACGCGGCACTCAAAGCGTTTCACTGGTATTTTGAGTCGAGATTGAAAATAAATGGCAAAGATAGATAAAATCAGTGAAAAGCCAATCCGGCTGGACAGGGCTCTTCGGCAGATCGAACGCACCACCAAGGTTGCCAGCGACCAAGCGCAGTTCGCCGAGATTCTGCGAACTCTCGAGAAAGCATATCCCTCCAACAGTGTTTCGACATTCGACACTTACCCCGGACATCTTTCTATTCTGATTCAACATATCATGCCCTCCTTACGTGACCCTGACATCCTTACGCTTGATCGGCAACAAGCTGCGCTAGAAATGTTGGAGCGAAAATATGCCTTTGGTCGTTCAAGCAGGACCACACGACTGGCAGTTGCGGCAATCAAACGTGAACTTAAATGGCTTGCGTGTTTGCGCATTGGCATCAACAGTGTGATTGGAAACTAAATTGCAATCGGACCATAGCGACCTCCTCCGCTCAATCGCATATTTGCAGCTGGTGTCTGGCAACATCAAGCAGGCCTTGGCTTTGCTTGAGCTTCTGAAGGCAAGTGAACCACTTGATCCAACACTCCTGCGGCTGCTCGCATATGCCTATTCGCTGTCTCGGCCGCCACCTGACATAACCCTGTTGCTCAAGGAGCTCAGTTACAGCTCTATCGCAAATGACCAACTCTTACGCGCCAGGTTGCTTCTCGCAAATGGGGATATACACCAAGCACGCTCGGTTTTCCGGGATTATCTCTCGATGAAACGCAACAAGCAACTTGCAACGGCGAAAGAAGGATATCACGCATGAACAGCAAATTGATTCCCTTGCTCCAGCGGCTGCCGCGCAATCCGGAACTTGTGATCGCGTTGATCCTTATTCTAACGGTCGCAATGATTGTCTTGCCGATGCCGACGTTCATCGTGGACACTTTGTTGGGCTTGAGTCTGGGGCTTGCAATTCTCATTCTCATGATTGCTATTCACCTTGAAACGCCCGTTGCATTTTCTACGCTGCCCGGCATTATTGTCATAACAACAGTTTTCCGTTTGTCGCTTGCAATTACGACCACCAGGCTCATTCTTTCTGAAGGTGATGCTGGATCAATTATTCGAACTTTCGGTGAATTTGTCATCGCCGGCAGCGTTGTGGTCGGTTTGGTGGTGTTTTTGATCATCACGGTGGTCCAATTCATTGTGATTGCCAAAGGCGGTGAGCGCGTGGCCGAAGTTGCGGCGCGCTTCACCCTTGATGCCATGCCTGGCAAGCAAATGAGTATTGATGCCGAATTGAGAAACGGTGACATTGATCATCACGAAGCACGCCGCCGCCGTGGGCTTCTGGAGCGCGAAAGCCAGCTTTTCGGCGCTATGGACGGTGCCATGAAGTTCGTAAAGGGTGATGCGATTGCGGGGCTTATAATCATCGTTGTGAATCTCATTGGTGGCATCACGATTGGTGTATTGCAACGCAACTTTACATTTTCACAGGCCATGTCCGAGTATTCTCTGCTTACGGTTGGTGATGGTCTCATCGCACAGATTCCAGCACTCTTTACATCCATATCTGCCGCTATATTCGTCACCAAAGTGGGTGGCGACCTGGGAACAAACCTTGGCGGTGATATCATGGCGCAATTGATGGGCAGCAGCACAGCCTTGGCTCTGGCTTCAGCAGTGTTGTTTGGGATGGGTTTCGTGCCTGGATTTCCGCTGCCAATTTTTGCGGTGCTGGCAGCTGTGATGGCGGCCGGTGCCTGGAACATGTACAAGAAGGGTCCCAAACACGACAAACAAGTGGCGGAGGAAAAGACCGCCGATCCAAAGGCCGAGACTCAAGCTGGAGTTCCATCTCAAGATACCGTGCCACTTGCTCGCCCCTCTGCACTTATTGCTCTCGCGCTTAACCCTGCTTTTGTAGAGAAAGTGGGCTGGCCCGTATTGAAAGATCGCATGACTGAAGCGCAGCGCATTGTTGTGCAGGAGCTTGGCGTCAACATAGACCCGGTTGCCATTTGGGCGGACCCTGCAGTGAGTGAACAGAAATTCCGGTTCGATTTGGATGAAGTGCCTCTAAAAGAGGGCGATATTGACATGGCAATGGTCTTGTTGCGTGATGATCCGGCTCATCTTGAACTTGCAGGCATCCCTGGAAAGTTGATTGCTACCAACCCAGATGGCGTGTCGATTATCGGAATTGATGCGACTTTTGTAGAACAGCTAACCGTTGCGGGAGTTGGTTTTGCTGACGTCAGTCTTCAACTTCAAGACCAAGCAGTTACTACGATGAAGCGTAACATGCTGTCTCTTGTGGGCTTCAAGGAAGCACGCGCGGTTTTGACTGAAGTTCAAGCCAACCACCCCGAGCTCGCGGAACAAGTTAGTGGAATGCTTTCAATTCAGAAAATGGCCGAAGTCTTCAAACGGTTGGTTGATGAAGGCGTTTCAATCAAGAACAGTCGCCTCGTATTCCAGGCATTACTTGAGTGGGCACCACGGGAAGAAAACTCTGTTTTGCTGGCGGAATATCTGCGCTCGTCTCTGAATCGGCAGATATGCCATATGCATGCCAACGTTCAGAAAGTCGTTTCCAGCTACGTTATGGAGAGAGATTTGGAAACTTTGGTGCGCCAATCCTTGCGCGAAACCACTGCGGGCATCTTTCTTACATTAAGCGACAGGGACTCAGAGCGATTGATCAAACTCGTACGCGATGCGATCGGGCAGGTGCCGACAGGGCAAAAGCGACCGATTCTATTGTGCGCAATGGATATCAGGCGCTACGTACGTAATTTTCTGATCAGAAATGGCATTGACATGGCCGTGTTGTCCTATCAGGATTTGGCCCTTGAGTTTAATATCGTAACAGCGGGCTCAATTGGCTGGAGTACAATGGCGCGCCAAACCCGACCTGATCTGCAGGCTGCCGAATGACTTTTGATTTATCTTTTGGCAGAAAAAGTTCCCGTAGACTATCCTCATTCCAATTCGAAGAGGATAGTTTACTGGTAACTTGTCTATTTATCCGTTCACATTCATTTTAAAGCGCTCACGTCACTTTTAGGGACGTGAGCTGAGTTGCCAGGACTGCTTGGCTCAATTCGTACAACGCCTTTGCTTCGGGTGAGGATTTTTTGCCATTAGCGACCAACTTTTTTGCTTGGTCCAACATCTCATTTTGCATCTCAATCCAGCTGTCAGTCTTGTTAAAGTCAAGTCCATCTCCAGACTTTACCTTCGAGTATTCCTTCACAGCATCGCCTAACCTATCTAATGACTGCGCTAAGTCCGTGGAACCCTTGCCTCCAGAATTGAGTCTTGACTGCGCATCAGTTATTTTTTGCTGGAACTGATCTACTGGTGCAGCGTTTTTGTCCTTATTTCCGTTTTGGCCAAGCACAGCTTTAAATGCGTCACCGGCCAAGTTTCCAACAGCTTCTGTGGCTTTACTTGCAGCGAATCCGCCTACCGCTGCAGCTATCAAAGGAAATACCATTTTCGTCTCCTGAAGTTTTAGTGGGTTCCTGAATGCAGGGCCCTGTTTCATTTACAGCCACACTAAAACATATTTGACTTACTTCAGGCTGACACATTGTGAAACATTGGTGCTTCTTCTATGGCGACCGGTATAGTCACCCTCCAAAAATGAAAGGGGTTTGGCG
>CAXTLE010000033.1:0-16932 GCA_964244855.1 uncultured Aestuariivirga sp.
TTCGATGATCATCAATAAAACTGATCATCTCTTGAACGGGCGGTCGAGCTCCGCCTGGGCAAAATAAGCTGACGCTTTACGTAGGATCTCATTGGCCTGGCGCAGTTCTCGGTTCTCGCGTTCCAAGGCCTTCATCTTCTCGGTCATATCGCTCGGAACGCCAGCGCGTTTGCCACTATCCACCTCGGTCTTCCTCACACATTCGTGAAGCGACTGCGGTGCACAGCCGATCTTCTTGGCAACAGAATCTATCGCTGCCCAGCGCGATGGATAATCGCCTTGATGATCCAGCACCATGCTAACCGCACGTTGGCGGACCTCAGGCGCATAGTTGGGACGGTTCTTTAGGGGTATTGTAGTGTTCATTGTGGCTCCTTCTTCTCAAGAATTGGAGCCTCCGGCAATCCCGGGGCGGTTCACAATGACAGGAATGGCAGGCGCTTGAGAGATAACCTCTAACAATCTGGTCTGCTGTGTAGATGAGCTCATTTTTGCTTTCCTGTTTTTGCCATGGTAAAAAAAATCGCCAGACTATGATTCCCGCTGGCTTTTTTTTGCGGGGCAGATGATATAAATTTAGAACGTTCCAATTCATACCAATTATGGCCAACGCTGCAACCAAGAAAAAACAAGTGGCTTCAAACATCCGCCTAAATACTGGACGCAAGAGAGTGACGATTATTGACATTGCAAGAATAGCCAATGTCTCGAAGTCGACTGTTTCGCTTGTGCTTCAAGGAAGTTCGCTGGTCAAACAAGAGACAGCCAGAGACGTTCGAGTAGCTATGGATCAACTTGGTTATGTGTACAACCGTTCCGCTGCTGGTCTGCGTCAGTCAAAATCTGATTTTGTTGGCATTGTCATCGGTGATTTAACCAATCCGTTTTTCCCAGAACTTGCGGCAGGTATCGAAGATGTTCTGGCGGGTCACAATATGATGCCTGTTCTGGCCAATGCTAACGAAGATCCAGAACAGCAGGCTACCGTGCTTCGATCGCTACGAGAACATGGTGTGGCAGGTGTGATATTGAGTCCGGCGAGGGGCACAACCGCTTGGACTTTGGCCGAAGCTTTGCCCAAGGACTTTCCAGTTGTGGTTACGATGCGCCGCATTGATGACTGTCCTTTCCCTTATGTTGGCCCAGACAATGTCGCGGGCGCGCGCAGTGCCACTGAGCATTTGATTGAACTTGGGCACAAAAATATAGCGTTCCTGGGCGGAAACTCAAATTTTGCAGCACAAAGAGACCGTGTTGAAGGCTGGCGGCGTGCTCTGCGCTCCGCCGGAATCGTTCCAGATGATAGGTTGGTTATTGACGCCGAGCCCACGCGGAAAGGCGGTGGAGAGGCGATCGCGCTGGCCGCACAGATGAAACCCATGCCGACGGCTGCTATTTGCTACAATGACGTCGTTGCGCTCGGCGCTGAACGTAAACTCGTCGAGCTCGGGATTGACGTAGGTGTCGGATTTTCAATTGTCGGTTTCGACGATATTGCAGAAGCTGCAAATGCCTATCCCCCACTTACGACAATTAACGCTGATACACGGGCAATGGGACGGCAGGCCGCTACCATGCTCTTGCAGCTCCTCGAACGCAAGCCCATGAAGGACCTGCAATACCTAGGGGCAACGCAACTGGTAGAACGAGAATCTACTGGGGAATGTTCTGCGACAGTGAACCGACCAGATCGCAAATTGCGACGGACGTCGAAATAGCCTCGATTTTTTAGGCAGTCTTTCTCTCATATATTCAAGGGTTTTTAAGCGATTATTCTTGATCAGAATTGCCAGTCACAACGGGTAAATCTTCGCACGACTCTTTTGTATTGACAAATTTGGAACGTTCCAATAGTAGCTCTCAAAAAATTGGCGGATAACGTCAAAACACAGGGAGCGCGATGAAAGATGATCAGATGGGGTCTTGTCGGGGCGAGTACGATTGCGCACGAATGGGTCATTGCGGCGCTGCGAGCCAATGGCGGTGATATTGCTACAGTTATGAGTTCGACTGCAGAACGCGCCAACGTCTACGCGGCCGCGCACGACATTCCTCGTTCAACCACTTCAATCAATGCTCTCGCTGAAGACGAAAAGATTGACGCCGTCTATATTTCAACAACCAATGAATTGCACTTCGAACAGGCTATGGCCTGTCTCAACACAGGTAAGCATATCCTCTGTGAAAAGCCACTTGCACTCTCCCTTGACGATGCGAAGCAAATGGTCGCGTTGGCAAGAGCAAAGAAACTGACTTTTGGAACCAATCACCATCTGCGTCACGCGGGAACCCATCGCGCAATGCGTAACGCAATTGCAGAAGGGCGGATTGGGAAGCCCATCGCCGCAAGAGTTCATCACGCAGTATTCTTGCCTCCTCATTTGCAAGGGTGGCGTATCAATAATCCAGCCGCAGGCGCAGGTGTCATGTTGGATATCACTGTGCATGATGCTGACACACTGCGCTTTGTATTGGCTGACGACCCCGTCGAAGTCAGCGCACTTCGTCAGAATTTTGGAATGGCGTCAAACGATCTTGAAGATGGCGCAATGGGCGTCATCAAGTTCAAGTCAGGCTTGCTCGCGCAATTTCATGATGCTTTTACGGTCAAATACGCGGGAACGGGATTTGAGGTTCATGGCACCGAGGGTTCGTTGATTGGCAAAGATGTCATGACGCAAAAGCCAATTGGCACCGTTGTATTGAGGAGTGCAGCTGGCGAGCAAGAGCTCAATATAGACCGAGCCAATCTCTACGAAACGGCAGTAGCCCAGTTCCATTTGGCGATTGCTGAGGGCCGCGCGTCAAAGGCATCGGGTGAAGATGGATTGTGGTCATTGGCCACCGGCCTTGCTGCTGTTCGCTCATCGCAATACGGCGAAGCGGAACCCATCGTCGATTCATGGAGCTAAGATAGTATGCGGTCCAAAGTCATAAGCTTTTCCGAAGCTGCTGCAGTCATCAAAGATGGCATGACCATAACTGTATCATCTTCAAGTGGTCTTGGTTGCCCTGATGCAACGATGGCGGCAATCGGGAAACGATTCGACGCAACAGGTCATCCTCGGAACCTGACAATGCTGCATCCCATAGCAGCAGGCGATATGAGCGGTATCAAAGGTATCGATCATATTGCCAAACCCGCTTTGATCTCCCGTATCATTGCGGGCTCTTATCCCTCCGGCCCATCCAGCGCCGAGCCGCCTCTCATTTGGCAAATGATCGGAAAAAATGAGATCGCAGCCTACAATCTTCCGTCTGGGATCATGTTTGATATGCACCGCGAAACGGCGGCCAAACGTCCCGGCGTATTGACCAAGATCGGCCTGGAAACCTTTGTCGATCCACGATTGCAGGGCGGCGCAATGAACGCCAAAGCGAAAGCTGCTCCTATTTCAAAAATTGTTACGTTTGAAGGCGAGGAATGGCTGTACTTTCCAAACATCATTCCAGACATTGCAATCATTCGCGCCACAACTGCCGATGACGTTGGCAATCTCACCTATGAGCATGAAGGAGCCTATCTCGGTGGACTTGACCAGGCTCTCGCCGTTCGTAACAACGGGGGCATAGTCATTGCCCAAGTGAAACGCGTGGCGGCAACAGGAACACTTCGGCCCCATGATGTCCGTGTTCCTGGAAATCTCGTTGACTATGTGGTCGTTGATCCTCGCCAGATGCAGACGACATTGACAGAATATGATCCCGCGATCTCGGGTGAAATCATTCAGTCTGAAGCGCACTTTGCACCGATGGTGCATGGTATCCAGAAAGCCATCGCAAGGCGTGTATCTCAAGAACTACAGTCGGGAAGCGCAGTTAACCTCGGCTTCGGCATCTCGGCCAATGTTCCGCGAATACTGCTTGAAGAAGATTTGCATGGCGAAGTGACATGGGTCATTGAGCAAGGTGCTGTTGGTGGAATTCCATTGCTGGATTTTGCTTTTGGTTGCGCTTCAAACGCCTATGGCTTTATGCCATCGCCGCATCAGTTTACCTATTTCCAAGGTGCTGGCTTTGATGCCTCGCTTTTGTCTTTCCTTGAGATAGGGTCGAACGGATCGGTTAACGTATCACAGTTGAATTTCCGACCCCACGTCACTGCAGGTGCAGGCGGCTTCATCGACATTACCTCAAGAGCAAAGAAAATCGTCTTTTCAGGAATGTTCAATGCCGGGGCTGGTTTCCATCTCGAAAATCGATCTGTCGTAATTGAAAAAGAAGGCAAGCAGAAGAAGCTCGTGAATGAGGTTCAGCATGTCACCTTCTCCGGTCCGCGGGCCGTGGCTCAAGGACAAGACATCACTTACATCACCGAACGCTGCGTCATGAAGCTCACGCCAGAGGGAATCGTGGTCACTGAGATTGCACCGGGTCTGAATTTTGAGCAGCACATCCAAGCTCAATCAGAGTTCAAACTCAAATTGTCGCCCAGCGTGAGGGAAATGGATCGCGTCCTCTTTGGAGAGGCAAAAATTGGCCTGAAGCTTGGGCAATCACTTTCGCGGAGGCTCGCCGCAGCATGATTGAGTCCCGTGTCCAATTAGAGCGACATGAAAATGGCGTTGCTGTGCTCAGCCTGAATCGCCCAGAGAAGTTGAATGCGCTCGACCGCGCGACAATGGATGCTTTGGAGGATGCGCTCGATCAATTGGATTTGGACGAAAGCCTTCGCGTAGTCATTCTAACTGCAAAAGGAAAAGCGTTTTGTGCAGGCGGCGATATTACGGATTGGGGCAGTCTTTCACCTCAAGCGTTTGGACACGCTTGGGTTCGACGAGGGCATCGACTTTTTGATCGTCTCGCCCAATTGCGACTGCCTTTGATTGCGGCCATTAATGGGCACGCACTGGGCGGCGGTCTCGAACTTGCAATGTCTGCTGATGTCCGGATTGCTGATCTGCGTGCCAAATTCGGCCTGCCAGAAACATCAATTGGGGTTGTACCTGGTTGGTCGGGCACACAACGCCTCGTCAATCGGCTTGGTCATTTTGTCGTTGCCCGTATGGCTTTGGGTGGTGAAATATTCTCCGGCTCCGATGCCACGCTGCTCGGGATCATCGATATCGTTGCAGAAGAGGGTGGTGTTATGGAGGCGGCCCTTGCCTATGCATCGCGTGTCACTGAGCGCTCTCCTGCTGCCAATGAAATTACCAAACTCATGATGCTTGCAGCATCAAGTGATGGCGCTGCAGCTGCTACTGAAGCATTGGGTTCAGTCTTTTCAGCGCGTACCGCTGACCGCGCTGAAGGCGTTGCCGCCTTTGCAGCGAAACGCAAGCCAAGTTTCAAAGGAAATTGAGATGAACAAGATCATATCACCAAAATCCATTACTAGCGGAGCTAACGAATACCAATTGCTCATCAATGGCCGCTGGGTTGCGGCATCGGATGGAAATACTGTTGCGCGCAATGCGCCAGGCCATGGTCCCGTTATCAGCCGCTACGCTGCTGGAACAGCCGACGATGCTACAACTGCCATCGCCGCAGCACGCAAGGCCTTTGATATTGGTGCTTGGCCACGGATGACAGCTGGCGAACGCTCACGCATCCTGCACAAAGCTGCCGACTTGATTGAAGCAGATAAGGAAAAACTGGCCGGGCTTGATGCAATTGAATCTGGAAAGCCGATTTCCCAAGTGCGTGGGGAGATGGACGGTGCTATCGACATTTGGCGATACGCTGCTGCCTTGGCACGGACACTCTATGGCGAGAGCTATAACAACCTCGGGGAAAACACACTGGGTTTGGTCTTGCGTGAGCCTATCGGTGTGGTCTCCATCATCACTCCATGGAATTTCCCGTTCCTGATTGTATCGCAAAAATTACCTTTTGCATTGGCAGCAGGCTGCACGGCGGTCGTGAAACCATCTGAACTCAGTTCAGGTTCAACACTTGAACTCGGTAAACTGCTCATGGAAGCCGGACTTCCAGCTGGTGTCGTTAACATCGTCACTGGCAAAGGTGTCGTCGTTGGCAGTGTCATGACCAGTCACCCCCATGTTGACATGGTGTCGTTTACCGGTTCGACCGGTGTGGGGCGGTCTGCCATGGCGCAGGCTTCCCAAACTTTGAAAAAAGTATCACTCGAGCTTGGTGGAAAAAACCCTCAGATCGTTTTTCCTGATGCGGATATGGAAGCGTTCACAGACGCCGCAGTGTTCGGCGGATATTTCAACGCAGGCGAGTGCTGCAATGCTGGCTCACGTTTGCTGATCCATGAAGACGTTGCGGATGAAGCAGTTGCCCGTATTGCCGATTTGGCGAAACATGTCAGGATCGGTGATCCGCTGAATGATGAAACCCAAGTCGGCGCCATCATTTCAGAACAGCATCTCGGAAAAATTGAAGCACATGTGAATGCCGCTGCAGAGGCCGGTGTGAAAATTCCACTTGGTGGCAAGCGCCTTGATCTCGGCGTGGGACAATATTTCGAACCCACAATTTTGGCCGATGTCAAAGCCGATATGGCGGTGGCTACAGATGAAATTTTTGGGCCTGTTATTTCAGTTCTAAAATTTGGAACGATCCAAGAAGCAGTTCAAATTGCTAACTCCACAACATTCGGTCTCTCTGCTGGCGTGTGGTCAAAAGATATCGATAATTGCGTCAAGGTCGCACGCGAAGTTCGGGCCGGCACGGTGTGGGTCAACACCTTTATGGACGGAACACCCGAACTGCCATTTGGTGGCATGAACCAATCTGGACTTGGCCGCGAACTTGGACGGCATGCCGTCGAAGACTACACCGAGTCCAAAACCCTCAACATTCATTCTGGTCCGCGAACCTCGATGTGGGTGCGCCGATGACAGAAGCTCAAATTCGCTTTGCAAACGAAATTCCGCGGTACGACCGCAGGCGTACCGGGATTGCCCAGATCAAAAATGGTTGGGCGTCGCAACCTGCTCAAGGGAGGAAACCCAATGCGTAAATTTTTATTGACTACAGCGGCAATCTTCGCGCTTTCGGCCAGCGCATCAGCTGCCGACGTGGAAGTGCTTCACTGGTGGACTTCGGGTGGCGAAGCTGCTGCCTTGAACGTGCTCAAAGATAACTTGAAAAGCCAAGGTTATGGTTGGGTCGATATGCCTGTTTCGGGTGGCGGCGGTGAAGCTGCCATGACGACGCTGCGCGCGCGCGTAACCGCAGGCAATCCGCCAACCGCCGTGCAGATGCTGGGTTACGACATTCAAGATTGGGCTAAGAAGGGCGTGCTCGGTAACCTTGACGATCTGGCAGCAAAAGAAGGCTGGGACAAGGTTGTTCCAAAGGCACTGCAGAATTTCTCAAAATATGACGGGCATTGGATTGCTGCACCAGTCAATGTGCACTCGGATAACTGGGTTTGGGCCAACAAGGCCGTGCTCGACAAGTTGGGTGTCGCTCAACCAAAAACTTGGGATGAGTTTGTTGCCGCTATGCAGAAGGCAAAGGATGCTGGCTTGACACCATTGGCTCACGGCGGCCAGCCTTGGCAGGAAGTCGTTGTGTTTGATGGCGTCGTGCTGTCAGTTGGTGGCGCTGACTTCTATCGCAAGGCTTTGATCGATCTCGATCCAGCAGCTTTGACCGGTCCTCAGATGCTTGAAGTTTTCAAGCGCATGGAAACTCTACATTCATTCGTCGACAAGAACTTCTCTGGCCGCGATTGGAACCTCGCTTCTGCCATGGTGATCAAGGGCGAAGCGGCATTCCAAATCATGGGTGACTGGGCCAAGGGCGAATTTATCAAGGCAGGCAAAGAGCCAGGCAAAGACTTCCTGTGCTTCCGCGTGCCCGGTACTGAAGGTTCTATGACCTTCTTGTCCGACCAGTTCGTGATGTTCAATCCCAAAACCGATGATGCCAAAGCCGCACAAGTGCAGATGGCCTCTGATATCATGTCACCCACCTTCCAAATTGCTTTCAACAAGGTGAAGGGCTCGGTTCCATCACGTACTGATATTGACCCCAGCTCATTTGATGCATGTGGCCAAAAAGGCATGGCAGATCTGGCGGCGGCGAACGCTTCCGGCAATCTTGTTGGCTCTTTGGCCCATGGTCATGCGCAACCTGCAGCAATCAAAGCGGCGATGTATGACGTGATCACGGCGCACTTCAATGGCGAATTCGATGCAGCAACAGCTGTGAAGAAACTCGCTGAAGCAGCGAAGACAAAGTAATCCTCCCCGAAGGGCGGCCCCCCACTTGGGGCCGCCTTTCAAACCATCCGATATCTCATTCCAATAAAGAGAAAACGCCATGGCTGACACATCAACTCGCGTCGACATCAAAACGCGTCTTCAGGACATCATTCCAAAATTGGTGCTGTCGCCGTCGATTGCCGCAACATTTGTATTCGTCTACGGCTTCATCGTTTTCACGATCTATTTGAGTTTTACCGACTCCACCATGTTGCCCAGCTACGGTTGGGTGGGCGGCGACAATTATGTCAAACTCTGGAACAATTCCAACTGGTGGATTGCAGTAAGCAATCTGGCGATCTTTGCGTCACTTTACATTGTAATATGCACATTGGTCGGATTGCTGCTGGCCATTTTTCTCGATCAAAAGATTCGTGGCGAAGGCTTATTGCGCCCGATCTACCTCTACCCGATGGCCTTAAGCTTCATCGTTACAGGCACCGCATGGAAATGGTTTCTTGATCCTGGCATTGGTATCGAGAACTCAATGCATCTTTGGGGGTGGGAGTCATTCCACTTTGATTGGATCAAAGATCGAAATTACGCAATCTATTGCATCGTCATCGCCGCAGTATGGCAGACCTCAGGTTTCGTTATGGCGATGTTTCTCGCTGGCCTTCGTGGGATCGACAATGAAATATTGAAAGCCGCGCAGATTGACGGTGCTTCCAACTGGAACCTCTATCGTCGCATCGTCATTCCGTTGCTTCGCCCGGCTTTCATGTCGGCATTTGTTATTCTCGCTCATTTGGCAGTCAAGTCATACGACCTTGTGATCGCCTTGACGGGAGGTGGCCCCGGCCGAGCCACCGAATTGCCTGCAACATTTATGTATTCGTACACGTTCACGCGCAATTCAATGGGGACTGGTGCAGCCAGTGCTGTGATTATGCTCATGACGATCGCCGCGATCATGACTCCCTATCTCTACGCCGAACTGAAGGAGAAGAAATAATGTCGCAAGTTGTTCAGGACACGGCTGTTCGTACGGGGGCTATTGCCCGCGTATTTCTCTATGTCGTGTTGCTCCTTTTCGCACTCTTTTACCTGCTGCCATTCTTCGTCATGTTGACGAATTCATTGAAGCCGCTCTCCGAAATAACCGACGGTAATATGATGGCCCTGCCGCATGAATGGACAATCGCGCCATGGCTTTCAGCTTGGTCGACGGCACAGATTGGCGTTGAACCGACAGGCCTGAAACCCTATTTCCTCAATTCGATTTTGATGGTTGTTCCCGCCGTTGCGATATCCACCATCATTGGCGCACTCAACGGCTATGTTCTCACCAAGTGGCGCTTCAAGGGCGATAGCATCCTTTTTGGATTGATGTTGTTTTCTTGTTTCATCCCGTTCCAAATTGTCTTGATCCCGATGGCAATGGTACTGGGCATTTTGGGTATTGCCGGAACGGTTGTTGGCCTCATCTTAGTGCACGTGGTCTATGGCATTGGATTTACGACATTGTACTATCGCAACTACTACGCAGCGTTCCCCACTGAACTCGTGCGCGCGGCTCAAATCGATGGTGCGGGCTTCTTCCGCATTTTCTGGCGCATTCTGTTGCCTGTGTCGGGGCCAATCACCGTAGTTTCTGTCATTTGGCAGTTCACCAATATCTGGAACGACTTCTTGTTTGGCGCATCTTTTGGTGGCACCAGCCAGCCAATGACTGTTGCACTCAACAATCTCGTTCAGTCATCCACGGGTGTGAAGGAATACAACGTCCACTTCGCGGGCGCAATTCTCGCCGCTCTTCCAACCCTCATCGTCTACATCGTCGCCGGTCGTTATTTCGTGCGCGGCCTGATGGCCGGTTCGGTGAAAGGATAAAATCATGGGCTTCCTCGATATTTCAAACGTAACCAAGGCCTATGGCAAGGTTGAAGTGCTGCACCGCGTGGAAATTGAGGTCCAAGAGGGAGAGTTCCTGGTGCTCGTTGGCCCATCTGGCTGTGGCAAATCCACTTTGCTCAACATGATTGCCGGTTTGGAGGGCGTTACATCAGGGGACATTTCGATCAAGGGTCGAGTCATCAACGGTGTTCATCCATCAAAGCGTAATATTGCGATGGTGTTCCAGAGCTACGCTCTCTATCCTAACATGACGGTCGGACAAAATATGACGTTTGGCCTGGAAATGCACGGCGTTCCAAAGCCAGAACGTGACAAAGCGCTCGCCAGCGTCGCGAAGCTTTTGCAAATTGAGCAGTTGGTTGATCGCAAACCTGGACAACTGTCGGGTGGTCAGCGGCAACGTGTTGCCATGGGCCGTGCATTGGTGCGTAATCCTGATGTGTTTCTGTTCGATGAGCCACTGTCAAACCTGGATTCCAAATTGCGTGTAGACATGCGCACAGAAATCAAAAAGCTGCATGAAAAACTCAAGACCACGATTGTCTATGTGACCCACGACCAGATCGAAGCTATGACGCTTTCAACCCGTATCGCTGTCATGCACAAGGGCTATGTGCAGCAGCTGGGCACACCTCGCGAAATCTATGATACGCCTGCGAATGTCTATGTTGCGACTTTCATGGGAAGTCCCGCCATGAATGTGATGCCAGCAACCGCGGTCGTGAAGAAGGGGACTCCCTATGCTCGCATAACGGATTCAAATGGGGCAGAGCAGCTTCTCAAATTCAGCCAGTCCAATTTGAAGGAATGGGATGGCAAAGAAATTCTCCTCGGCATTCGCCCTGAATTGATCACAGATCAAGATGGGGCGGATCGTAAATCACAAAATATCGCGTCTTTGCGCAACCAAGTTGGTGTGACAGAACCAGCTGGCTCAGATACTTTTGTGACCATGACACTGGGTGGAAAGGACATTGTCGCCCGCATGCGCGCCGATACAGACATCAAGACCGGTCAGATGTTTGATTTTTCCGTAAATATGGAAAAGGCCGTTGCGTTCGATCCCAAAACTGAAGAGCGCATTGTAGCGTAACTGCGATCTAGGAGGCCAGCGATGCAAACTTATGACTACATCATCTGTGGTGGCGGACCGGCAGGGTGTGTGTTGGCTAATCGCTTGACAGAAGACGAAGGGTGCACCGTGCTCTTGTTGGAGGCAGGAGGAGGAGATTGGCATCCGCTGTTCCACATGCCAGCGGGTTTCGCAAAAATGACTAAGGGTGTCGGATCATGGGGATGGCACACTGTACCCCAACGCCACATGAAAAACCGTGTGTTCCGTTACACGCAGGCGAAGGTAATTGGCGGTGGCTCCAGTATCAACGCGCAGCTTTATACTCGTGGCAACTCGGAAGACTATGATGCCTGGGGGCGTGGCCAAAACTTCGGCGGCTGGGACTATCGCAGCGTATTACCTTACTTCAAAAGAGCAGAAGACAATCAACACCTGAATGATGATTATCACAGCTATGGTGGCCCACTCGGTGTGTCGCGTCCGATTGCGTCTTTGCCCATATGTGATGCCTATATCCGTGCCGGACAGGAATTGGGAATCCCCTACAATTCAGATTTTAACGGACGCCAACAAGCAGGTGTTGGCTACTACCAATTGACGCAACGGAACAAGCGCAGGTCGTCAGCTTCCATGGCCTATCTTGCGCCAATTCAAAACCGCAAGAACCTCACGATTCAGAAGGGGGCACACGTCACCACATTGACGATGGTTGGTTCGCGGGTAACTGGCGTTTCAGCTGTCATTGCCAGCAAGGAAAAGCAATTTGCAGCAGCTAAAGAAGTTATTGTTTCGTCTGGTGCAATAGGTTCCCCTAAATTACTGTTGCAATCGGGCATTGGCCCGCAGGGTCATTTAAACAGTGTCGGCGTGAAGGTTCGCCACGACATGGCAGGTGTTGGCCAAAATTTACAAGACCATCTCGATCTTTTCGTGATCTGCGAATGTACAGGCGATCACACTTATGACGGTGTCGCTAAGCCGCACCGTACTCTTTGGGCCGGGCTGCAATATGTTCTGTTCAAAACCGGACCAGTGGCATCCAGTCTATTTGAGACAGGTGGATTTTGGTTTGCTGACAAAAACGCAATTGCACCAGACATTCAGTTTCATTTAGGATTGGGGTCGGGAATTGAAGCAGGTGTAGCGCGGCTGAAGAACGCCGGTGTAACGCTCAACTCCGCCTATCTACGTCCGCGATCGCGCGGCTCAGTCACGCTAGCCTCTTCGGATCCAATGGCCGCTCCCTTGATTGACCCGAATTATTGGGCTGATCCTCATGATAGAGCCATGTCACTCGAAGGTTTGCGTGTCGCACGCACTATTATGCAACAGAAAGCTCTGGCACCCTTTGTTAAGGCTGAGCGCTTGCCGGGACCCGACAAAATGTTGGACGAGCAGTTGGTGGAATATGCGTGTGCCAACGCCAAGACGGATCATCATCCGGTGGGCACGTGCAAGATGGGAACGGATGACATGGCAGTGGTGGCGCCAGATTTGAAGGTTCATGGGCTCGAGGGATTGCGTGTTTGCGATAGTTCGATCATACCGCTTGTTCCCAGCTGCAACACCAATGGCCCAACCATTATGATAGGTGAAAAAGGCGCTGATCTCATCCGCGGATTGCCCGCTCTCCCACCGTCACCAATAAAAACCGTGAGCCAGCGGCTATCTGCATAAGGACTGAGAGATGGTGAAATCCCGCGTTCCTCAAAATATTCTCGACGCACTTACAGATGTTGAGATGCCCAAAATTGTCTCGGCTGCCCGTCCAACTGAAACCATCCATGTGGACGACTATATCATTCCAATATTAAGGTGCGGCTGTATCATTGTGGGAAGCGGCGCTGCCGGGTTGCGTGCGGCCGTAGAGTTGAAACGCCGTCATTGCGACGTAGTGGTCATCAGCCAAAGCGCATTTGGTGGGACCTCTGCATGTTCAGGCTCTGACAAGCAAACACTTCATACGGCAAACACTGCTGACCGCGGAGATAACTATAAGTCTATGGCCTTAGCCATTCGCGCTGGTGGAGCAATGGATGAGGACACGGCCTATATTGAAGCTGTAGGCTCTTCTCGTGCCATGGGATCATTACAGTATCTTGGATTGCCACTCCCCCAAGACGCATTTGGGGGTACGCTTCGCTATAAAACAGATCACGATGAAGTGGGGCGCGCAACCAGTTGTGGCCCACGAACCTCGAGGCTCATGGTGAAGGTGTTGGCAGAAGAGGTGGTCCGCTTAGGGATTCATTTTTTCAATCAAACAACCGCCGTGAAGATCATCAAGTCCGGCACCGCCGGTAATGACAAAGTCGAAGGCATAATTGCGATCAGCGCGGCTTATCGCAACAGGGAAAATCCTTTCGGATTCTTTGTCCTCCAAAGCAATGTTGTGGTGCTGGCGGGTGGCGGACCAGGTGAACTCTATCGTGATAGTGTCTATCCCAATGGCTGTTTTGGATTATTGGGTTTGGCGCTTGATGCAGGTGTCGAACTCGTCAACTTGACCGAGAGCCAATTTGGTATCGGCACGCGTCGTGAAGGCTTCCCATGGAACTTGTCGGGCACTTATGTGCAGGCAATTCCGCATATCTATTCCGTGGATGTAGAGGGCAAGGAACATCATTTCCTTGCCGATTACTATCGCACAACCCAAGAGCTAGCGTCGAATATCTTCCGTAAGGGCTATCAGTGGCCTTTTCACTCTACGCGCATGTTGGAATTTGGCTCAAGTCTTGTGGACCTTGCAATCCATCGTGAAAGCGCCAGGGGAAGAAAGGTCTTTATGGATTTCAATCGAAATCCACTTCCAGTGCTAGGTGCCCAATTATTTTCGATGAAACGGCTAGATGACGATGTGGCCGAATATCTTGGCAGTGCTGGTGCCGACCAAGAAATGCCGATTGATCGCTTGAAGCACATGAATCCTCTGTCGATCGAACTTTACCGCCGCTATAAAGTTGATATCGCAAGAGAGCCACTCGAATTTGCCGTGAACAACCAGCATATGAATGGTGGCATTGCCGTGGACTTATGGGGCCGGAGCAATCTTCATGGGTGCTATGCCGTTGGAGAAGCAGCAGGTACACATGGTGTCACAAGGCCAGGGGGTGCTGCCCTCAATGCGGGCCAAGTTTTCGGAACGCGGGTGGCCGAGCATATTGCCGCCGATGGCATCGCGACAGTTTTGCCGGATAGCAACATTTCCAAACTTATCGAAAAATCGTTGAGCGCAGTCCTGATGGTATTGAATTCTATGAGTCCACTCACAGTAAAATCGCTCCGGTCAGATATTCAGGCGCGCATGAGCGATGAGGCAGGTATTATTTGTACCGCGCATGGCGTGGAAAGGGCGTTGTCTGACGCGCGCAACCTCAACTTAGAAATATCAAAGGCGGGCATCGCTTATGAACGGGCAGCCGAAGTTGGCCGCGCCCTCCAATGGCAGCAAATGGCACTCGCTTCAGAAGCCATTCTCACTGCGTTGCACCATTTCATCGACAATGGTGGCGGAAGTAGAGGGGCACGTGCGATTTGCGACAGCAATGGCGAGTCTGTCCCGGACACTAGAACGGGGAAGCTGGAAGAGTTTAGATTTCGCAAAGAGAGACCTGAACATAAGTTGGAACAGCTGGTGGTACGCTATGATGGCCGTTCCTTCTCAGTTTCAAAAAAAGAAAATCGTCATTTTGATGAAACTGCCAAATCATTCTTTGAACGGGATTGGCCAGATTGGTTGACTGGCCGCATTTTTGACATCCAAGGATAATTTGAAATGATCTCGGGCCTTAAACGTATCGTTGCCATTGGCGAAGCGATGATTGAGTTGGCACCCGTCGGCGATGGATTGTATCGTCGAGGATTTGCAGGTGATACGTTCAATACGGCATGGCACGTTTCGCAGCTTCTCGGTGAAAAAGCCACTGTGAGCTTTGTGTCCTGCGTGGGGACAGACAGTTTGTCGGCGCAGTTCGTAAACGAGCTCGTAGCAGACGGCCTAGATGTTTCAGGCTTGTACAAAGATCCAAGTCGCAACATGGGCCTATACCTGATTGAATTGGACGTTGCTGAGCGGAGTTTTCATTATTGGCGACAGGTCTCAGCCGCGAAGCGGTTGGCGGAAGAGGAAGAAAGGCTTCTCAATGCACTTAAAAGTGCTGATTTGATTCATTTGTCGGGCATCACATTGGCTATTCTTGATTTGCCATCACGCCATCGTCTCTTCGACGTGTTGTCAAAATGCCGTAAAAGGGGAGCTCACATTTCCTTTGATCCAAATGTTAGAAGACGGCTTTGGACTTCTGATGAAGAAATTCGTTCCACGTTGTCCACGATGTTCGGCTTAACTGACATCGCCCTTCCAAGTTTTGATGATGAGACTGGTCTTTGGGGAGATATTACCCCCATCGCCACTCTGAACCGCATGGCTAAGGCCGGCATCAGCGAGATAGCCGTAAAGAATGGTGCCGAAGCTGTTCATTCATTTGCTGGAGGCCAAGAATGCTCAACCCCAACACCAGCGGTCAGTGGCATTTGTGATACGACAGGTGCCGGAGATGCATTCAACGCCGGCTACCTCGCAGCGCGAATAACCGGCACCGACGTTCCCGGAGCTGTCGCCTTAGGTCAAAGAATGTCAGCAACGGTCATACAAATTTTCGGAGCCCGCGCTCCGAAGCAAGTCATTCGGTCGTTGTTCGAATTTTCTTTCTGACATCGAGGAAATTGATGTCATCGTCAGCAGCAACACCAGTCACATCAGCGAATGTCAGGTAGTGGCTTTGTCGCCTAGCCTTCTGACAGAAATTGGTCTTAAAGAAAGATATATTTGCGCTCGTCAAATTGCCTCAGAGATTTCGTTGCATATGACTGTCAACGATGAACATTTTTTTGATCGTGATTTGGTACACCGAATGGTCGAAATGAACGTGCTTCTGCCAATCGAAACAAGTTCTCGGCTTTTTTCTCTTATCCAGCAGCGAAACGTTTCCCGCATTGTCAAAGGTGCCATCGCGGGTGGCTTCCATGTCTCCACAGTGAAGGTTGACAAGGACGGCGCGATTGTTTTGTATTCAGCACATCCAGAGCGCGAAGAATGTGAAGAACCCCGTCTGCCACTCAAAGCCAATGAATGGGATGAGGTACTCAAAAAATGATCGCACGCGCATTACCCAAATATTGTTCATGGAACACCGACCGCCATGGCAGGAAACGTGTCCGTTTCCGCAAAGGTTTCTACTCGACGTATCTTTCGGGTGTTCCCTATTCAGAAGATTTTATGCGTTGTTATCATGCGGCACTGGACGGCGACACGCGACAACTCAAAGAGTTCAAGGAAGATCGCGTCGAACCCGGCACAGTCGATGCCGTAATTGTAAATTTCTACCGTTCTACGGACTTTCTGAAACTTAAGTACACCACGCAAAGGGTGCGCAAGAATGTGCTCGAAAAATTCCGCGTGCTGCATGGCAAGAAGCGCGTGTCCTTGCTCACAGCAGCACATTTAAAAGCCATCATCGGAGACATGGTTGACAGACCTGGTGCAGCCAACAATCTTCTCAAAGTCTTGCAGGTGCTACTCCGCCACGCCATCGACATGGGGTTGATCCAAGACAATCCCGCTCGCAATGTGCACAAGTTTGCCGTTAGCTCGGAGGGCTTTCACTCTTGGTCAGAAAGCGATTTGCGGCCTTCGAAGCGACGCACAAACCAGGCACACGGGCGCACCTTACCCTTTCGCTTCTGCTCTACACCGGACAGCACCGGAGCGACGTTGTGCGCATGGGATGGCAGCATATCGATGGTGACCTTTTGAAC
>CAXTLE010000034.1:0-16881 GCA_964244855.1 uncultured Aestuariivirga sp.
CACAGGCTTGCGTTGCGCTTTTTGCGCGGCATGTGATGCGGGGGTCGGCTCCGATATTGGATGCCGGTGCGGGGACCGGGTTGATCGGGCAATGGTTGCAGACCTTGGGGTATCCTGAGGTTGAGGCGCTCGATATATCCCAGGGCATGCTGGATATAGCGCGGGCGAAGAATTTGTATTCGGCTTTTCACCAGTTGGCGCTGGGTTCGCCTTTGCCGTTTGCGGATGGGGCTTATGCCGGGGTGATTTGCGCGGGTGTGTTTACGTCTGGCCACGTAGGGCCGGAGGGGCTTGATGAATTGATCCGGATTTGTGCTGTTGGCGGGGCGGTGGCGATGACGGTCAAGGGTGCGCTGTGGGACGATGGCTTTGCGGCGCGGGTCGATGATTTTGTACGGCGTGGCGTGGTGGAGATTGCCGAGGTGACGGAACCTTATGTGTCGATGCCGGGTGATGCTGCGACAACGCCGAGCTTGGGTGTGGCGTTGCGGGTGGTTTAGGGGACTGCTTGCTCTTTCTTGCAAGCTGTCCCTTAGTTTGAAGTTCGGGGACAGTTTGCGAGAAAGAGCAAACAGTCCCCTTGGTCATGTGTTTGGTTTCAATGAAAATCGCGTGATTTTGGGATGACCCGCACGTTGCGGGGATGCCGTGTTGAGCTTTGCTGGTTTTTCATTGTCATGCCGTCTTCGGTGAGATCGGCCAGCCAGTGGGTGCGGTCTTCGATTTTATGGGCGATGACGTGGATGATGCCGGTTTTCCGGTCGAGCTGCACGCGGCCCTTGATGAGCATGAGGCGTGCACCCATGACCACGGCGCGGTGGGCTTCCAGCACATCAGGCCAGACCACGGCGTTGCAGACGGCGCATTCATCTTCGAGGGTGAGGAAGACCACGCCCTTGGCCGAGCCAGGGCGCTGGCGCACCAGAACGACTCCCGCCACGGTGATGTTGCGGTCGTTGCGGATGGTTTTCAGCGTGGTGTTGTCGGTGACGCCTTCCGCCTTGAAGCGGGCACGGAGGAATTCCATGGGGTGGGCTTTGAGGGAGAGGTGAATGGTCTGGTAATCATTCACCACATGCTCTGAGAGTGGCATTTCGGGGAGCGTCACAGATTGCTCCGGTCCCTGCTCTTTTTCATCGGCATAGGCGAAGAGGGGCAGGGGTTTGGATTTGGTGAGGGCTTTGACTTCCCAGAGGGCGGCGCGACGGTCTAGGCCAAGAGAGCGGAAACAATCGGCGGCGGCGAGTTTTTCGAGGGCGGGGAGGGGGAGGTTCAAGTCTTTTAACCCTCTCCCCTTGCGGGAGAGGGTGGACGCGAAGCGTCCGGGTGAGGGACGTGAAGGCCTGAGACTTCCCTCACCCGCCTCGCAAGGGCTCGGCACCCTCTCCCGTAAAGGGAGAGGGGGAAGGTTTGTGATGTCTGTCTCCCGCAACCCATCCACTTCGCGGAGGCCGAGGCGGAGAGTTTTGCCGTTTTTTTCCAGTGTTGAATCCCAGTGTGAGTAACTCACATCGGGCGGCAGCACTTCGACGCCGTGTTCTCTGGCGTCGCGCACGATTTGTGCTGGAGCATAAAATCCCATGGGTTGGGAGTTCAGCAACGCTGCGGCGAAGACTTGCGGGTAATGGCATTTGAGCCAGGAGGAGACGTAGACCAGATGGGCGAAGCTGGCGGCGTGGCTTTCGGGGAAGCCGTATTCGCCGAAGCCTTTGATCTGGTTGAAACAGCGCAGGGCGAATTGGGCGTCGTAGCCGCGCTCGACCATGCGGCTTACCATTTTCTGTTCGAGTCTGCCTATCGTTCCCCTCCTTCTGAATGTGGCCATGGCCTTGCGGAGTTCGTTCAATTCTCCGGGTGTGAATTCTGCGGCCACCATGGCGAGCTTCATGGCTTGCTCCTGAAACAGGGGCACACCCTTGGTGCGGCCGAGGACCTGTTTCAATTCATCGGGGGGCCCGAAACTTGGGTGGGGTGCGGGATAAAGTTCGGGTTCAATGCCATCACGGCGTCTGAGATAGGGGTGCACCATGTCGCCTTGAATGGGACCGGGGCGGACGATGGCGACTTCGATGACGAGATCATAGAAGCAGCGCGGTTTAAGGCGTGGCAGCATGTTCATTTGCGCGCGGGACTCTACTTGAAACACACCGAGGGAGTCGGCGCGGCAGAGCATGTCGTAAACTGTCTGGTCTTCGCGTGGCACGGTGGCGAGAGTGTAATGCAGGCCGAACCATTGCTCGATGAGGTCAAAACTTTTGCGGATGCAGGTGAGCATGCCGAGCGCCAGTACATCGACTTTCAACATGGCCAGCGTATCGATGTCGTCCTTGTCCCAGGCGATGAAGGTGCGCTCGTCCATGGCGGCATTGCCGATGGGCACGGTTTCGTCGAGACGTTCGCGCGTCAGAATAAAGCCGCCGACATGTTGCGAGAGGTGGCGGGGGAAGCCTGCGATTTCTGAGGTGAGTTCGAGGACGCGGGAGAGCAGCGGGTCATCCGGGTCGAGGCCGATTTCGCGCAGGCGTTTTTCCTGCATCTCCTCCGGCATCATGCCCCAGACGGAGCCTGCCAGTGCGCCGGTTATGTCTTCCGAAAGCCCCATGACCTTGCCGACTTCGCGTAATGCGCTGCGGCCGCGATAGGTGATGACGGTGGCAGCGAGCCCTGCCCGTTCGCGGCCATAGCGGGCGTAGAGATATTGGATTACTTCTTCGCGGCGTTCGTGTTCGAAGTCGACGTCGATATCCGGTGGTTCCTTGCGTTCTTCGGAGATGAAGCGTTCGAAGAGGAGATCGATCTGGTTGGGGTCGACTGCGGTGATGCCGATGCAATAGCAGACTGTTGAGTTCGCAGCGGAGCCCCGGCCCTGGCAGAGGATGGGTTTTTCGCGTGAGCGGGCGAATTTGACGATGTCGTAGACGGTGAGGAAATAGGGTGCGTAGTTTAGCTTATGGATGAGGATGAGTTCCTTGGCGATATTGTTGCGCACTTTTGCGGGAACGCCTTCGGGGTAGCGGTCTTTGGCACCTTCCCACGCGAGGTGTTCCAAATAGGCTTGCGGGTCCGTGCCTTTTGGCACGGGTTCATCGGGGTATTCGTAGCGCAATTCGTCAAGGGAGAAGCTGCAGGCTTCGGCGATTTTCAGGGTGTTGGTGAGGGCTTCGGGATAGTCGCGGAACAGGCGGACCATTTCGTCCGGGGTTTTCAAGTGGCGTTCGGCGTTGGCCTGTAATTTATATCCGGCCTCGATGATGGTGGTTTTTTCGCGGATGCAGGTGAGCACGTCTTGAAGCGGCCTGCGGGCGGCGTGGTGGTAGAGCACGTCGTTCGTGGCGATGAGCGGGATTTTGTGCTGGCGCGCTGTTTGTGCGGCGTGGGCAAGGCGGGCTTTGTCGCGGCCATCGTAGCGGCAGGAGAGGGCGACGTAGAGCGGGGCTTTCAGGTGGTGTTTGATCTGGGGGAGGTGGTCGATGTGGTCTTGCGGGAGGGCGAAGATCGAGCCTTCAGAATGTTCGCAGATGTCTTCGAAGGTGAGGTGGCATTCGCCCTTGATGGCGCGGCGCTGGCCCAGCGTGAGCAGGCGGCAGAGACGGCCATAGGCGGCACGGGTGGTGGGGTAGGTGAATAAACTTACCCTCTCCCCTTGCGGGAGAGGGTGGTCCCGCAGGGACCGGGTGAGGGAGGAGTCCTTTGACTTCCCTCTCCCGCCTCGCAAGGGCTCGGCACCCTCTCCGGCAAGCGGAGAGGGGAGGAGTTCGAGGCGGGCACCAACAATAAATCGCAACCCCGCATCCTTTGCAGCCCCGTGGGCCCGCACCACGCCTGCCAGGCTGTTGTGGTCGGTTATGGCGATGGCGCTGATGCCCATATGTTTGGCTTGCATCACCAGTTCTTCCGCATGGGAGCCGCCCCTCAGAAAAGAGAAATTGCTGACGCAGCAGAGTTCGGCGTAAGCGCTCATGCGGATAGTCCGTGTACGAACCATTTTGGCGGCGGGCCGTCGTCTTCGCCGTAGAGGCCGTCGCGGTAGAGCCAGTAGCGGCGGCCCTGGTCGTCTTCGACGTGGTAATAATCGCGCGGGCGTTCGGTTGCTGTGAGATGCCACCATTCAGGGGCGATGCGCTCGGGGCCTTGCGAGCGGACGATCTTGCGCGTCACGCGCCGCCAGGTGAGGCGCATGGGTGGGCCATCGGGGACCGAGGCGATGACGGTGGCGGGTTCGGGGGATTCGAAAATGAGGAGGGGGCGGGAAGAAGGGACCTCATCAGCCCTTCGGGCAGCTTCTCCAGAGGAGAAGCGACTCGCTGTGGGACCTCCCTCGATGATCATAGTTTTAGGGAGGCGCTTCAACGAGTCGCTTCTCCTCTGGAGAAGCTGCCCGAAGGGCTGATGAGGTCCCTTACTTTCACGCTCCGCCCTCTCCGGCACGTGACTCTCTACTTCCTCAAGCTGCACCAGGCCGCGCTCTTCCCTATTCATCACGCGGTCGTTCAGTTCCGCCAGTGAGGTGCCGCCGTCGTCTTCCATGAAGCCGTGCTGGTGCATGATGACGCTGGCGGTTTCTCTTGCTTCCAGGGTCATGGCGTCGATGCCGAAGCCGGCGTCGAGGCTTTCGAGTTTGGGGCGGAGCAGGCGCAGGATGTGTTTGGCGTCGTGGCTGGGGCTCGAGAGGCCAGCGGGGATTTGGGCGCGGCCGCCATCGACCTTGAACAGCTTGAGAATGATACGGGTGGCGCCTTGGCCTTTGGCGGCGAGGTCGGTTGAGAGGCTGTGGACGAGACCTGTCAGTACGGCGTCCAGCCCCTCATGGCTGATCACCGGTTCCATCAGGGCGCGGTGTGCGATGAAGGACGAGGGTGGGTTGATGGCGTTGAGGGCCTCGTGGCGGTGGCCTGTGAGTTCATCAAGGCGCAGGAGGACGTTTTCGTGGATGGATTCGCCACGAAAGCGGCGGGCGAGGGATGCACGGGGGAGTGCGAGAAGGGAGCCTATGGTTTTCAGGCCCAAGCGGCGGAGGGTGCGGGTGGCATCGGCGTCGATGCGCAGGGCTTCGATGGGGAGGTCATCTGGTCTCGTCCCTCTCCCGCCTCGCAAGGGCTCGGCACCCTCTCCCGCAAGGGGAGAGGGTTTAAACCGTGCCAAGGCCCAGGCTGCGCCGATGGTCTCGGCGAAGGCGAGGCGGGTGGTGAAGCCGTAAGCGGCGAGGCGGTTTTGGATATCGCCCTGCATGGCTGCTTCGCTACCGAAGAGATGGGCAATTCCGGTTGCGTCCAGCAATAAACCGTCCTTGCCGTCGGGGGCGACCCAGGGGCTGTAGCGTTCCATCCATCTTGCAAGGCCCAGAAGGCTGCCCATGTCTTTTTCGGGGGCATGCTGTTCGGTCAAGAGGTCGGGCACAGCGGCGCGGGCGTCGGCCAGTCTTTGACCTCCTGTGAGGCCGAATTGACGTGCCGACATGTTGACAGCGTAAAGACGCAGGCCCTTCTGACCCTTTTCAACCAGTGCGAAGGGCAGGCCTTTCGGTGGCAGTGGCAAGTGCAGCTTCCGCCGTTCCCTGAGAAAACGCTCCACCGGGAATTCCGGGAAGCAGACTGAAATGATGCGACGCATGATGTGATACTGTGGAAAGTTGTGAACGGGGCTGCCAGGTGAGGGTCCATTGACCGGGTCTGCCGCCCCTTATGCGGGACAAGGTGACCGCCCAAGCCGGATAGCCGGGTGCTCCCGGTTCCAGCGACATGGGTGGTGAATGGGCTGCGGCCACCTGCCAGCGGCTGAAACTGGCAGTAGCGTTGCTATGGTTTCGATTAAATACCAATAGGCCGGATGTGCGCCCTTCACTTGCTGACAGGCTGAGGCGACGGGTGATTGTGAGGTCTGTATGTTGCGTTGCAGCATCTGAAATCACGCTGGAGAAGCAGGCAGATTTTAAAGCTTCTTCCATGGTCCAGAACAGGGAGACTTGCTTTTTCAATGATAAAACAAGAAGTTTTTCGCGGGAAAGCCCTAGTCGCTCTATTCCATGACCATAAAGCTTGCCATGCTCCTGAGATTCAATAGCGGATCGACACCATAAAATTGGACGATGCTGATGATCGACATTCAGCCGCTTTATTGCAAGTGCCAAGACAAAACCCATGGTCGCAGCTGTGTCGCCATAACGCTCTGGAGCGATGTCATGCAAGGCGTGGCGGGACAGGCCTTGTTCCGGCAAATGGGCGTCAACCGCCGCCACACCGAACTGCCAGGGGGTAAAGGGTTTGGCACTACGGTCTTGCCAGCCGCGCTTCTGTTCCAGCCGGTGTTGTGATTCCTCCATGCGGGCAATGCGTTCCCGCAGCCGCGCGACCAAGGCTTTGGCGTGCAGTTGTTCTTCTGATTGATGCTGCAACGCTGGACTGGCGACGGGCAAGCCGCTGCCAGTCGCGCCAGAGGCTGGCAACGGGTGGGTACGCATAACAATGGGCTTTCCGGATCATGAAGTTCCTGTTCTGTTCTATAGATGAGAATGTAAAGAGTCAAACGAGAAAACATGCCGTGGGAAAAAGGGGTAAAAAACTGACGCCGGCTCAATTCATCATGAAAATTGCGGCGTTCAATGCAGCGGCAAAGCTCACCCAGCAGAGGTAGGGCACCATCAGAAAGGCGGCAAGCCTCGACTTGAAGGCGAAGGCGAAAATGGTGGCGGCGATGGCGAGCCACATGGCCGTGACGTCGATGAGGCCAAGCCCCGGTGAACGTGCGCCAAAGAACAATATCGACCAGGCGAAGTTCAGCAACAGTTGGGCTGAGAATAGGATGAGCGCTGTTTTCGCATTGCCGGTTTTCCAGACGAGCCAGGCCGCGATTGCCATCACTATATAAAGCACAGTCCAGGCCGGCCCGAAGAGCCATGAGGGCGGAGTCCATGATGGCTTGTTGAGGGCAGGGTACCATTCCAGAATGGCGGGGGCTGACACAAGGCCCGCCAGCGTGCCGCCACCGATGCAGAGCACGAGAAAACCAGCCAAAACCCACCATTGCCGCATGTTACATTCCCATTGTGTTGGTGCCGAGAGATGCCGTGAATAACAGCAGTCCCATGGCAATGATCAGCAGACCGATTATCATCTTGCCCCATTTAACGGCAAGGCCTGCCCAGCGGTTGTCAGCGCTGACGAGCCTGAACGCAGTGGCCTTGGCGTAGACGGCCAATGATGCGATGGTGGCAATGGTGATGAAGACGCCAAGACCCATGGCGAGGGTGGAGAGCACGCCCGCCCAAAACAGCCCTAAAGTGTAGGACGCCACCAATACCAGAATGGCACCGGAGCAAGGCCTGATACCCACGGCAAGGGCCATGGCAAATGCACGGGCCCATGACCAGTCCCCTTTCAATTCGGCCGCAGCTGGAGCATGGGCATGGCCGCAGTTTTCATCGTGGACGTGGTCGAGAGCAAAGCCATTGTCAGCGCGGGAGACAAGTTCGAAGGGACCAACGGCGGCGGCAGACAGGGACGCAGGTTTGGGTTTGAAGCTTTTCCAACCACTCCAGAACAGATAGGCACCCATGCCTGCGATCATGAGGTAGCTGACGCTTTCCAGATAGCCCGCAACATTTTTGGCCATGGCCGCTGCGCCATTCACGAACAGCAGGATCAGTGAGACTGCGATGATCGCCGTCAAAGCCTGGAAGAGTGCTGATAGAAACGCAATGATGAGGCCGCGTTTTAACTCATTTTCGGTGGCCAGCACCCAGCCTGTGACCACGGCTTTACCGTGGCCTGGGCCCGCAGCATGGAAGATACCGTAGAAGAAACTGATGCTGAGAAGTGTCCAAGCCGCGGTGGAGGAGGAGGTTTTCAATTGGCGAATGGAGTTGGCCATGCGGCCGTAGAAGTTTTGCTGCTTGGTGCGCATCCACAGCACCGGATCTTCGGTGAAGGGAGTTTCGATAATGGTACCGTCAGCGTTTCGGGGTTGCACCAGAAGTTTGCGCTTGTCGATGATGACGGTTTTCTTTTGGGTGGGTGGCACGGGTTCTTGCGCGTGGGCGGGGGTTACCGAGAGCGAGAGGAAAAGCATGCAGCACAGCAGGAAAACCCTCATCCCGAGGAAAGGAATGGCTATCGCATGCCGCAATGAAGAGACCTCTTCAGCCCTTCGGGCAGCTTCTCCAGAGGAGAAGCGACTGGTCGATAGTCCTCCCTCAAACTTTAACCGTCTCGGCTGGTCTACAAGCGAGTCGCTTCTCCTCTGGAGAAGCTGCCCGAAGGGCTGATGAGGTCCTTTCTTCACTTGCACGTCACCACAATGGGCTGTGCGAACATGGCGCCGAAGTCGGTTGGGGTTTCGGGTTTCCAGTCTTGTGGCTTGTCGGCCAGCATGGTGCGGGTGGCTTCGATTTCCTCGTCGCTCATCAGGGGTTTTAAATCCATCACACAACCAGCGGGGAGTGCGCCTTCGATTTGCGGTGGCTTCTCGGGTGTGTAGTCAAAAGCGATGAAGAAATCAGGATCGTAGACGCGGACTTCGAAGGGCGCGGTTTTGGGATCGATTGGGGTTGCAAAAGGCAGTTCGAACCAGAGGGTTAGTTTTTCATTCTCCATGGCCTGGCCATAAACCATTACAGGCAGTTGCGGAATTTCGACGCCGGATTGTTTGGCGAAGGTGAAGTATTTTGATTCCAGCAGGTTCTTGATGTTTTCATCGGTGAGGGGCTGGATTTCTTCTGGCTCATAAGTGCCGTTGCCATTGGCATCGAGGCCCTCCAGTGAAAACTGCGTGTAGGTTTCGTCGAAATTCCAGCGTAGCCGGAGACCTTTGATTTTGTTGTCCGGCGTCATCATCAGCACCGTTTGCATTTTGGCATAGAGGTGGGGGTGAGCGGCGGCAGGTGCGCATGAGGCGGCGAGCAAGGCCAAGGCGAGAAAGGTTAAGGCGAGCAGGGGCTTCTTCAAAATCCATCCTCAAATCAGGTGGCCTACATGATCGGCCAATGTGGCGGGAAAGTGAAGCCCGCACACGGCCACGTGACAAAGCGTGGCTTGCGAAAAGTTTGTGCGCCTGCCAGTGAGGGGGCATGGATTTGAATGTGACATTTGGTGCCGCCGTACTTGCTGGTGTATTGAGTTTTCTCAGCCCTTGCGTGCTGCCGCTGGTGCCGCCCTATCTTGTCTATATGTCGGGCGTGTCGCTGGAGGATTTGACGGCGGAGAGTACGGGACATCGCCGCCGGGTGATGCTGTCGAGCCTGATGTTTGTGCTGGGCTTTACCACGGTATTTGTGCTGCTGGGGGCCACGGCTTCGGCCTTCGGGCAGGTGCTCAGGCAGAACCTGCCGTTGCTGGCGCAGATTGCGGGTGTGCTCATCATCATCATGGGCCTGCATTTCATGGGGCTGTTTCGCTTCGGGTTTCTGATGCGGGAGGCGCGCTATCAAACCGAGCAGAGCAGTGCCAGCTATGTGGGGGCCTATGTCATCGGACTGGCTTTTGCATTTGGCTGGACGCCCTGTATCGGACCGGTGTTGGCGGCGATCCTGTCGGTGGCGGGATCAACTGAAAGCGTGGGGCGCGGCATGGCGCTGCTGGCGTTCTATTCGCTGGGTCTTGGCATTCCGTTTATGCTCGCCGGGTTCAGCATTGACTCCTTCCTTGGATTCTCGCGGAAATTCCGCCGCCACATGGTGGTGCTGGAACGGGTGATGGGCGGGCTTCTGGTGCTGACGGGAATCATGTTCCTGACGGGATGGATGCAGAATATTTCCTATTGGCTGCTGGAACAGTTTCCGGGACTCGCCAGCATCGGTTGAATTTGCTTAAGTGGTTTGATGGCGACGACATTACAGAAACTGGAAGGCATTCAGGCCGTCGTGTTTGACGCCTATGGCACGCTGTTTGACGTGCTTTCGCCTGTGCAAAAACTCAGCAGCGAGATTGGCGACAAGGCTGTGTCGCTGGGTGCGTTGTGGCGGCAGAAGCAGCTTGAATATACATGGCTGCGCAGCCTGATGGGCACGCATGCCGACTTCTGGGTGGTGACGCGGGAGGCGCTGGATTATGCGCTGGCGGAACTCGGGATCAGCGAGACGGGCCTGGCTGATGAGTTGATGACGCTGTATCTGAAGCTTGATGCGTTTCCCGAAGTTGTAGAGGCCATGACGGCATTGCGACAACGGGGCAAGCGTTTGGCTATCCTGTCCAACGGCAGTCCTTCGATGCTGGATTCGGTTGTGCGTCATGCGGGGTTGGACAAGGTTTTTGAGCATGTCTTGTCGGTGGAGGAAGTCGGCATCTACAAGCCGTCGCGCCGGGTTTACCGTTTGGCCATGCAGAAGTTTCACATTCAGGATGCGCCTTCGATTTGTTTTGTCTCAGCCAATACCTGGGATGCGCAGGCGGCAGCACAGTTCGGGTTTCAGGTTGTGCGGATTGCAAGAGCGCCTAAGCGCGATGATAATTTACCGGGGAAGGTCGCGAGGATGATTGCGGGGTTGGGCGAGCTGGCGGGGATTGTTTAAACGGCTTCCACCGCATTCAACCGAAGTCCATTCACGCCTGTCACCTTCACCTTAGCACCGACAGGCAAATCCGGGCCGTCGACGTCCCACAGTGCATCTTCAATCTTGATCTTGCCAGAACCATTTATAATGGCTTTTTCCAGGACAAAAACGCGGTCGACATAGGCGCCGTGACGAAGGTTGAGGTGGGGTTGATCGGATTTGGGCGTGCGCTGGGTTTTAACCCAGTTCCAGGAGGCAAAAACGAGGACAGCAGAAAAAACGGCAAAGATGATGACTTCGCTCTGCCAGCTTAGGCCCAGTGCAACATCGACAATGCCCGTCAATGCGGCTGCACCTGCAAGCCAGATCAGGAAGACGCCGGGGGAGAGCAATTCACCGATCAGCAATAGCCCTGCGAGAATGAACCAGGACCATGGGCTATAGAGAAACGTGAGATCAGCCATCACTTACATCCTTGGGCCTTTGGTGCGTTGCGTTTCGGGTGTGCCACCGCCGAAGGCCTCCTTGGCGATTTCGGCGATGCCGCCGATAGAGCCGAGAATGGACGAGGTATCCAAAGGCATCATCAGGATTTTCTGATTGGGGGATTTGGCGAGGGCTTCGAGGGCCTTCACGTAATTGTTGGCAACGAAGTAGTTGATGGCTTGCACGTTGCCTTTGGAAATCGCCTCACTCACCATTTGTGTGGCCTTGGCTTCGGCCTCGGCGGCGCGTTCGCGGCCTTCGGCATCACGGAATGCGGCTTCGCGGCGACCTTCCGCTTCGAGAACGACGGATTGTTTTTCGCCCTCGGCTTTCAGAATGGCGGCGGAGCGCATGCCCTCAGCTTCCAGAATGGCGGCGCGCTTGTCGCGTTCGGCTTTCATCTGGCGCCCCATGGATTCAACAAGATCACGCGGCGGGTTGATGTCCTTGATTTCGATGCGGGTCATTTTCACACCCCAGGGCTGGGTCGCTTGATCAACGACGCCGAGGAGACGCTGATTGATTTCATCACGTTGCGACAACAAGCTGTCCAGTTCCATGGCGCCCATGACGGTGCGGATATTGGTCATGGTCATGTTGATGACGGCGTTTTGCACGTCCTGCACTTCATAGGCTGACTTGGCGGCATCCATGACCTGGTAGAAGGCAACACCATCCACAGTGACCATCGCATTGTCACGGGTAATGACCTCTTGTGAGGGCACCTGCATGACTTGCTCCATCATGTTCTGTTTGCGGCCAATGCGGTCAATGAACGGAACAATGAGCCCCAGACCCGGTGGAAGTGTGCGCACATATTTGCCGAAGCGTTCCACGGTATAATTGAAGCCTTGCGGCACCATGCGGATGGCGCGGATCAGGTAAAATATAATAACCGCCAGGAACACCAGAACGAAAATACCAAGACCTTCAAACATCAGACCGTCCTCCAAAATCCGAATCGGATATGGGGAGACCCTAGGCCATTCTCAAGGTGTTCACACCCAGCCTTGCAACTCGTTGCGGATGACAGTCTCCAGCATGGAGACTGATGTAGGCGAGGCGTTGAGGCACGGCACCACTGCGAAGTTTTTGCCGCCTTGCTCCTCGAAGGTTTCTTTGAGGCCGATGGACAATTCTTCGAGGGTTTCAACACAATCGGAGGCAAAGCCCGGTGAAATCAGCAGAAGGTTTTTCACACCCTGCGTTGGCAGTTCCTCGACGGTTTCCTGGGCATAGGGTTTCAGCCATTCAGCTTTGCCGAAGCGGGACTGGAAAACCACTTGCAGTTTCTCTGATGACATTCCCAAGCGGTTGCGCACGAGGCGAGCGGTTTTCTGGCACTGGCAGTGATAGGGATCGCCCTTGTCGAGATATTCCCGGGGCAGGCCGTGGAAGGCCATGAGGATGCGATCAGGTTTCCATGTCAGCTGGTCAATGTAGTCCTTCAGGCTGTGGGCGATGGCATGCACGTATGAAGGCTGGGCAAAGTAGGGCGGCACCACGCGGATGGTGGGCTGCCAGCGCATGGTCTTCATGGCGCGCCCCACATTGTCGACCACCGATGCGGTGGTCGAGGCTGAGTATTGCGGATAAAGCGGCACAATCAGAATGCGGTCGCAGCCCTGCTCTTTCATGGCTTTCAGCCGTTCAGCAACAGGTGGAAAGCCGTAATTCATGGCCCAATCGACAACAACACTCTCACCCAGTTTTTCAGCAACGGCTTCAGCCTGTGCTCGCGTTATGGTTTTCAGCGGTGACTCGTTCCGGTCCTTGTTCCAAATCTGTTCATAGGCATGGCCGCTTTTCTGCGGACGGAAAGACAGGATGATGAAGTTGAGGATGAACCACCAGAGCACACGGTTGACCTCGATCACACGCGGGTCTGACAGGAATTCCTTGAGATAACGCCGCATGGGCCAGTAACTGGTGGCCTCAGGCGTACCGAGATTGACCAGAAGCACGCCGACGCGGGACGGCAGAATTGGCGGATGCCCCGGCGGCAAAACCGGCTGTTGGGTTGTGAATTCAGTGCTCATGGCTGGTTCCTTATTCACTTCAACGCCATTGTCAAACCCGCCATGCAGTGTGATTGCATAGCGGCCAACAATCGACCAGAATACGGGCATGGCTGTTAATCCATTTACCAAAACCACGATGCCTTTCATGACCGCCAAGGCTGCGAAGGTACCTGATGGTGCCAAACTTGCAGTTTTCGGGGCACCGCATGGCACGCCCTATCGTGGCATTGACAATCGCGTTCACCAAAAGTCTCCTGATGCGTTTCGCAAAGCCATCTGGGGTGATGCCGCGTGGCTCCAGCATTGGGACTATGATTTCGATGGCACGTTGTTGCCGAAGGGCGATTTCAAGGCAGTTGATCTGGGCAATCTCAAGACCAAACCGGCCGATGGTAAAGGCAATCGCTCATTGATCGAGACGGCAACACGCGGCTGTGTTGAAGCGGGTGCAGTGCCTGTGATGTTTGGTGGTGATGATTCAACGCCGATACCTTTTCTCGCAGGTTTTTCCGGTGGCAGGCCGATTACGGTTTTGCAGATTGACGCGCATATTGACTGGCGTGAAGAACGCGAGCGCGAACGCATGGGCTATTCTTCCACCATGCGTCGTGCCTCCGAGATGGAACATGTGTGGCGCATCGTGCAGGCGGGAGCGCACGGTATTGGTTCGGCGCGGGAGGAAGAAGTGGTGGCCGCCAATTCCTGGGGTGCACATATCATTCCATCACGTCAGATTCTGCAGCAAGGTCTTGGCCAAGTGTTGGCGCATGTCGAGCCGGACTCAGACTGCGTGATTTGCCTTGATCTCGATGTGCTCGACACATCCGTCATGCCAGCTGTGGCGCATCCGTCGCCCGGCGGTTTGAGTTTCACTCATATCACGGATTTGATTGCGGGTGTTGCTGCAAAGGCCCGCATTGCCGGTTTTGCCATGGTGGAATTTGTGCCTGCAAGGGATCCACACGGTGCTTATGCCTATACAGCGGCGCGCATTGCGGCGCATGTTATTGCGCATGTGGCCCGGGGGCGGGTGGCTGCTTGACAGGGCAGACGCATCGCTGCAAAAGAAATACAGGGGTTCAGCGAACACCCCTCAAGGCTCAGTGCCGCAGTTTCGCCTCCCGTTTCATTTCATCCAAGGAGGCGTGCCATGTCTGGCCCCAATTCGATTTCTATTGATAAAGTGTCCAAGCTGATTGGAACCGCAAATGCGCCGTTGATCATTGATGTGAGGTTGCAAGAGGACTTCGAGCATGATCTCCGGTTTTTGCCAACGTCAAAGCGTGTTGCGCATACGGAAATTCAGACTGTGATCGCACAAGCGGTGATCGTGGTGTGCCAACGAGGGGCCAAACTCAGCCATGGTGCGGCAGCGTTGCTGCGGTTGCGCGGTGTTGATGCTGTTTCACTGGAGGGTGGTTTTGAGGCGTGGCGTGCTGCAAAGCTGCCGCTGGTGCCTTTGGATGCCATGAAACCGCGCTGGGTGACGCGGCATCGTCCGAAGATTGATCGCATTGCTTGCCCGTGGTTGATCCGGCGCTTTGTAAACCGTGATGCGGAGTTTCTGTTTGTGCCGCCAGACGATGTTGACGGCGTGGCGGAACGGTTTGATGCGACGGCCTATGACATGCCCACAGGGTTCTGGACGCATGAGGGTGAGCGTTGCACGTTCGACAAGATGCTTGCGGAGTTTGGGTTGGAGACCGAAGCGCTGCTGCATCTGGCGCGGATCGTGCGGGCGGCTGATACGGGCAGACTTGATGTGGAACCTGAAGCTGCGGGGCTGCTTGCGATATCGCTGGGCTTGTCCAGACAATACAGCGATGACCTTGAGCAGCTTGCGGCAGGCATGGCGATTTATGATGCGTTGTATCGTTGGTGCCGTGATGCCACGGATGAGGCCCACAACTGGCCAGCTGCAAAGAAGAGTTTGGCATGACGTCGTTCGTAGATGCCCTGAAAGTCTGGGCGCGGATTGGCGTGCTGTCGTTTGGTGGGCCTGCGGGGCAGATAGCGTTGCTGCACAAGGAAGTGGTGGAGGAGCGAGGCTGGCTGGATGAAGCTGAATTCCTCCGTGCACTGAACTTCTGCATGTTGTTGCCGGGGCCCGAGGCCATGCAGTTGGCAACCTATTGCGGCTGGAAACTGCATGGGCAGAAGGGCGGTTTGGCGGCGGGTTTGTTGTTTGTGCTGCCGGGGGCATGCCTGATTCTGGCGCTTTCAGTTGTGTATGCACTGGTCGGCAATGTGCCTGTCGTGCAAGCGCTGTTCTGGGGTGTCAAAGCTGCAGTGGTGGCGATCGTGTTTGAGGCGTTACTGAAGATTGCAAGGAAAGCGCTGAAACGGCAAGTGGACTTTGTGCTGGCGGCCTTGGCTTTTGTCGCGCTGTTTTTCTTTGGGCTGCCGTTTTTAGCGGTGGTTGCGGCTGCGGCGGCCATCGGGTTTTTCATGGGGGATGCTGGAGGACCAATTGGCAGCATCGTTCGACCGAAGATTTCCGACACGTTTCGCACTGTTCTGATCTGGCTGGCGGTGTGGCTGTTGCCATTGGCGGGATTGTATTTCGTATTTGGTCAAACGCATGTCTTCGCGCGGCTGGCGTCAATATTTTCCACGCTTGCTGTCGTCACATTCGGCGGTGCCTATGCGGTGCTGGCGTCGCTGGGGCAAAGCATTGTCGAGAATACCGGCTGGATGACGACGCAACAGATGATGGATGGCTTTGGTTTGGCTGAAACCACGCCGGGTCCGTTGATTTTGGTGGGGCAGTTTGTGGCCTTCACATCTGCGCATCACGTGCAGGGCGGACTATGGGCAGGTGTATTTGCCAGTGTCATATTTCTCTGGATGACGTTTGCGCCGTGTTTTCTGTGGATTTGTGCGGGTGCACCGTGGATTGAATGGCTTGATAGCATTCCAAAATTGCGCTCGGCCTTGTCGGCGATTACGGCGGCTGTCACGGGTGTGATCCTGAATTTGTCACTGTGGTTTTTCCTGCATGTGGTGTTTGAGAGGGTTGAGCGCCTACCAGGCCCGATGCCGGTGTGGTGGCCGGATGTCTTGACTTTTGATGGGGCAGCGCTGGTTTTGTCGGGTTTACTGGGGTTTGCCTTGCTCAAATTGAAGATGGGTATTCCCAAAACGCTGGCCATTGGGCTTGCTGCTGGGCTATTCTGGAAATCACTGATTGCTGTGATTTGAAAAAGACGGACCATCATGACCCATATTCGCCCACTGGTCGGCCTTCCCGCTGACACCACCGAAAAAGACGGTTTCTTCTATCACTCACTCGGTGACAAATATGTCCGTGCACTGACGGATGTGGCCGATGTGGAAGCCGTGATGATTCCCAATGCCATTGATCCCGCAAACATTGACGGGCTGCTTGCGCATTTTGACGGCGTGTTGATGACGGGCGCTGTGTCCAATGTGCATCCGCCGCATTATGGCGAAGAGCCGACGCTGGACCATGAGCCCTATGACCATCACCGTGATGCGATTACGTTACAACTGATTCGCCGTGTCATTGATCGTGGCATTCCCCTGTTTTGCGTTTGCCGGGGCTTTCAGGAATTGAATGTGGCCATGGGTGGCTCACTGGAAACAGAATTGCAGCGCGGCGAAGGCAGGCTCGATCATCGTGCGCCAAAGTCTGACAGCATTGATGAGCGTTATGGTCCGCGCCATGCCATTGCGATTTCCAAAGGTGGTTTGCTGGCGACGATGCTCGGCAAGTCCGAGACCATGGTAAACACCATTCATCGTCAGGGTATCAAGAGAATTGGCGCTGGCTTGACTATCGAAGCCACGGCACCGGATGGGGTGATTGAAGCTGTGTCGGTCAAAGGTGCGAAGGCCTTTGCCTTCGGCACGCAATGGCACCCGGAATTC
>CAXTLE010000035.1:0-16558 GCA_964244855.1 uncultured Aestuariivirga sp.
GGATGGCGCAATGATTGGCACCAGCATGAACACCGACATGACGTAGGACATGATGCGCGCCATGTCTGCCCCCTTTGCACCATCGCGCACCATGGCCATGGACACCACGCGCGGGCTTGCTGCACCAAAGCCCTGGATGATGCGGCCGATAATCAGGATTGGAAACGTGGTGGCGAAGAAGCACATCAACGCACCAATGAGGTAGAATACCATGCCAATAAAAATCGACGGCTTGCGCCCAAGTGAATCTGACAGTGCTCCAAAAATCAAGGTGCCGAGCGAGAGGCCTGCAAAGAACAGAAGAATGATCAGGTGCCGATCATTGGGATGAGTAGCCCCCAATTCAGTTGCCATGATGCCGATGGCGGGCAGCATCGAGTCAATCGACATGGCGACCATGGCTGTGAGAGCCGCCACAAGGGCGATGAATTCGGCGGGCCGTGTATTTTGCATTTGGGGGAGACTCGTGGGATGTGTTGAAGCGGAGACATAGTCGCAATGCAGATCAATACCAACACCCGTTCCGTCGACCTAGACCCGCGCGATGTGCAGTTCGTGCAGAACCCCTACCCTGCCTATCATGCCATCCGCACGGCCTGCCCTGCATTCAAGTGGGAACAATATGGACATTGGTGTTTTGCGACCCATGAGGACGTGAGTGCGCTGTTGCGCGACCGTCGGTTTGGACGGCAGATATTGCATGTGGCAACGCGCGAAGAATTGGGCTGGCCGGAAGTGCCTGAGCATATTCGCGTATTTGCCGAACATGAGACACATTCGCTTTTGGAGCTGGAACCACCTGTGCACACGCGGCTGCGCGGTCTCGTGAATCGCGCGTTTCTGTCGCGGCAAGTCGAGCGCCTGCGGAACAGATTGGTCAGTCTTTGCAATGAGTTGATAGATGATTTTGAAACGTCAGGTGAAGTTGATTTATTGCCCGCTTATTGCACGCCCATTCCGATTGTTGTGATCTGCGAATTGCTGGGGGCACCTGTGGAAATGGCAGATCAGTTTCTACTGTGGTCGCATGATCATGTGGCCATGTACATGGCTAGGCGTGACCGCGCGATAGAGGATAAAGCCGTTGCGGCTGTCGCTGCATTCTCCAACTACATGCGTGAACTCATCCGTGTACGGCGGAAAAATCCGGGTGATGATCTGCTGTCGGAACTGATCCGTGCCAGCGATGGCGCGGGGAAATTATCGGAGAATGAATTGGTGACGACGGCCATTCTCATTCTCAACGCAGGGCACGAAGCGACGGTGCATTCGCTTGGTAACGCCATCAAGGCGCTTCTGGAAAACAACATCCGCTCTGGCCTCACTGAAAAGCACGCGGAAGAAGCCCTGCGCTTTGATGCGCCGCTACACATGTTCACGCGTTATGCGCTGGAGGATTTAGAGTACAATGGGATCAGCTTGAAGAAGGGTGAGGTAGTGGGATTGATGCTGGGAGCGGCAAACCGCGATCCTGCGAAGTTTTCTGACCCTGACTTATTCAATGCTTCACGCGAGTCGATTCCCCACACCAGCTTTGGCGCGGGCATTCATTTCTGCGTAGGCGCACCTTTGGCGCGGCTAGAAATGGAAGTGGCTTTGCAAGTTTTGTTTGATCGACTGCCAAATTTGCAGCTTGCGGGCACGCCAATTTATCGCGATGCATACCACTTTCATGGGTTGGAAAAACTCATTGTGAAAAACGGCTGGGGTGTCCTGTTTTCACATAAGTAACTCGTAACAAAACCGTCATATCGCCACAATAGTTTTGAATTGTCGCCTTCAACGGCCAGGCATTTCAACAACTCACTGCAGGGGTTCCAAATGACAGCTTTCCGCACATTGCTTTTATCCGCCAGCGTTTTCAGCACACTATCCACTTTTGCTATCGCTGGCACCATTGAGTTTGCGCCAATCACCACACCGACGGAAGATGCGGCAAAGCGGCAGGTGGTCGTCTCCCCTTCCGTTAAAATTGATGGCAAAGAACACGCCTTGAAGTGGAATGTCATTGCAAGGTCAGGCCAGAAAATCAGTGGTGGTATATTTGGCGGCCTGATTGACCAGGCAGGCTCTGCCCTGTTCGACAAAAATGGTGCGCCATTGGTTTCTGACGCAGCTGACTTCACATCGATACTGCCCGTTGGCGGAAAACTCTATTCGATCACACATTTTGAATCGCGCCCCGCCGCCATGTATTTGAGCGAGCTGTCCCAAGCCACTGATGGCACACTCACTTCTGTTTCAACTCGCTCGATTGATTTCTCGGCCTTGGGTGGATTGTGGAATCCGTGCGCGGGATCGGTCACACCCTGGAACACGCATTTGGGTTCGGAGGAATACCCACCGGATGCGCGGTCGATTGAAAATGCGGATAGTTATGCGGACCTTGATGGCGAAGGACTGTCGATGGCCAAATATTTCGGCGTGGATACAGCCTTGGCACCACTCTCTGCATTCAAGTCAGTTTTTCAGCCTTATAAATATGGTTTTCCTGTTGAAATAGCCGTCAATGACAAAGGCGAACCAACTGTCGCGAAACATTACGCGATGGGCCGTGTCGCCGTCGAACTGGCGCTGGTGATGCCAGACAAAAAGACTGCGTATATTTCAGACGATGGCACCAACACCGGCCTCTATCGCTTCGTGGCCGACAAGGCAGGTGACTTGTCAGCGGGACAATTGTTCGCTGCAAAGTGGGAACAGACAAGTGCCGAAGCTGCGGGTGCCGCCAGGATTTCCTGGGTCGATCTCGGCCACGGTACTGACGCCGAAATTGCCGCCGCGCAAAAGTTTGGCGTAAGATTTTCGGACATTTTTGAAGTTGCCAAGTTCAAGGACGATGGCAGCTGCCCGGAAGGCTTTATGTCGTCAAACGCAGAGGGACGTTCGGAATGTCTGAAAGTCAAAAAGGACATGGAAGTTTATGCCTCGCGCCTCGAAACCCGTCGCTATGCCTCCATGCTCGGTGCCACCACCGAGTTCCGCAAAATGGAAGGCCTCACCCACGATGCGGAAGGCAAGCGCCTGTTCGTGGCCATGTCGGAAGTCTCAAACGGCATGGAAGATTCAATCAAGGACGGCAAATATGACAAGGGCGGTCGCAACGATATCAAGCTTGCCAAAAACGCCTGCGGCGCAGTTTATGAATTGCCTTATGACGCCAATTATGTGGTGACGGGGGCCGCTGGTTTCATTGCGGGCAAGCCAACCGAATACAAGGACGGACCCTTCGCGGGCAAAACCTGTGATATCGATGGTATTGCCAACCCGGACAATCTCAGTTTCATTCCCGGGTTTGGTACACTGCTGATTGGCGAAGACACGGGCACTGGCCACCAGAATGATGCAAGCTGGGCCGTCAACGTCGAGACAAAAGCAATGACCCGCATCACAACAACGCCTTATGGTGCCGAAAATACGTCACTGGACTGGTATGCCGATATCAACGGCTACGCCTATCTTATGACAGTGGTGCAGCACCCCTATGGCGAGTCGGATGAAGACAAGCTGGTAAACCCCGATGATGCGCGGGCCTATGTTGGTTACATCGGACCCTTTCCCGCGTTCAAGAAGTCCGCGAGCGCGCAGTAGAGTCGGAATTGTAATTCAATTAGTGACAAACGCCGGAACGACTTCCGGCGTTTGGTATTCTGCATCAGCTACATTTCTCCAACGTTGCAAGCGAGTTTGCAACAGTTCTATCACTTTTGAGATCGTAGTCTTTCACCACTGCAATATAGCCGCCGGTTTCGCTGGTCGCGATAAATGTACTGGCGAAAATTCCGTCTTTCGGCATTGTTGAAACTTGACAAAATTCACGCGCGGCAACACCGAAGCCCAAGCTTCCGCTTTGACCTTTTTGTTTTCCGGTAAGGATGCGCTGGCGGGTTGCCTCCAAGGTTTCAACGTCTTTTGCCGTTAATTTGAAAGTGTGAATTTCGCGCCCGCTGGTGGATGCAGAAATCAGCCCTTTCGGTTCAGATGAGCTATCTGCAGGCACCAAACGGAAAACAATTTTTTCGTGGGAATTTCCCAACCCGACATCGACATCCAGCATAACGCCACGCGCCTTGGGTTGAATGGAATCGGGCAGTTCCAATGCAACGCGCAGATCTGCAAGACGGGTGGTTTCAAAGTCGATACGGTTCAAAGCAAGAAGCGATGAGACCGGCACTGATGTACAGCTTGCAAGCAGAAATGCCGCAGCAAAAGCCTTGATTGAAGTCGAAAAATAATACAAAAAGTCCTCACTTGATTAATGCTATAGATATATTTATTATTGTATTACGATAACTTTGTCAAACATGAGGATAAGATGATGGGTCAGAACATGAGCTCGCAGAATTCGCTGCAAAGGTTTTCACTGTGGGGACAATGGGTAGCGGCTTGTAGTGGCTTGCTGATAGTAGGTTATGGCATCTATTTGCTTCTGGTGCCTGCGGAAAGACTTTTTTTGATGCGACAAGCTGTGCCCGGCATCATGATTTTACCCTCCAGTGCAATGTTGCTCGCAACCGCTTTTGTGGCGGTAATTCCTGCAGCGATGTTCTTGATGTGCCTGCTGCAGGCATGGCAGTTGTTTGGTCTGGCAGGGCGTAACCAACTTTATAGCGTTTCGGGCCAAGCCGTGCTCGGCCGCCTCGGAAAACTGGCAGTTGCAGCTGCATCGTTAGGCTTTGTGACTCGCACCATTGTTGGGCTGATGTTGACATGGGCGAATCCACCCGGACAAAAAATGTTGATGATCGGGATTGGCAGCGGTGAAATGACGGGACTTCTTGTGGGGTTGTTGGTGTTCCTGTTTGCCGCGGTTGTGCGCGATGCTACGGCTCTGGCGCAAGAAAATGCGACATTCATTTAAGCCATGGCGATCATCGTCAATCTGGATGTGATGCTGGCCAAGCGAAAGATGCGGTCGCGGGTGCTGGCGGAGATCATTGGCATTACGGAACAGAACCTGTCGCTGCTCAAATCCGGGAAGGTGAAGGGCATGCGCTTTGAAACCTTGAACGCGATTTGCGAAGCGCTGGATTGCCAGCCTGGCGACCTTCTGGAGCACCGTAAAGGCGTTGCGACAGTTGAGAACGACTAGCCGTCGTTTCCGCACCACTGTTTGACGTTTGCTGCCCCTTAAAGCCCTGCATTTCCGCCTAAACCAGCTTCTGGTGAAGATTTCTCAACAGGGCTGCCCGAACATGACCGATGCTGATGTAACTGCTGCTCCCACTGGTCGCCGTGTGCGCGGTGGGGCTGATGCGAGGCGGGCGCTTCGCACCAATACGGCGGTGAAACATGCGGGTTATATTCGGCGTAACATCAAGCTTTACGAGCCCTTTTCCGACGACCAACTGGAATTGATCGAACACAATGCTGATACAGTGTTGCAGGAAACCGGCATTGATATCTACGAGGACGAAGAAGCAGTCCAGATGTGGAGGAATGTGGGGGCCGACGCAAAAGCGTCAGAGCTGGATCCCCGGCGTTTCCGAATTCGCTTTCCGCGCGGATTGGTCCGTTCACTGATTAAAACCGCGCCGCGTGAATATGTGCAGCATGCGCGCAACCCAGCCAACTCGGTTGTCATTGGCGGCAACAACATGGTTTTTGCACCCGTTTACGGCCCTCCGTTTATTCGTAATCTCGATGAAGGCCGCCGTTACGCCACGATTGAAGACTTCCGCAATTTTGCCAAACTCGTTTACATGCTGCCGTCGCTTCATCACGCAGGCGGCACACTGTGTGAGCCTGTCGATATTCCCGTGGCCAAGCGCCATTTGGACATGATCTACACCCACATCAAATATTCCGACAAACCCTTCATGGCTTCGGTGACGGCGGGGGAACGCTCAGCGGATTCCGTCGCCATGGCGGAGATGGTGTTCGGCAAAGAGTTCGTGGATCAAAATTGCGTGATGACGTCGCTCATCAACGCCAACTCGCCCATGGTGTGGGACGGCATCATGCTGGGTGCGCTGAAAGTGTTGGCGCGGGCCAATCAGGCCACGGTGATTTCGCCGTTCATAGTTGCGGGTGCCATGTCGCCGACTACGACCGTGGGAACGCTGACACAGATTTTGGCGGAAGCGTCCGTCGGCATCGCCTTCACGCAGCTCTGCCGCCCCGGAGCGCCGGTGGTGTTTGGTACTTTTGCGGCGTCGATGTCGATGCAATCTGGTGCGCCAACTTTCGGCACGCCGGAACCGGCGCATGTCACCTTCGGTGCCGCACAATTGGCACGGCGCATGGGTGTTCCCTTCCGGTCTGGTGGTGGATTGTGCGGTTCGAAAGTGCCGGATGCGCAGGCGGCTTACGAAAGTGCGAACACATTGTGGTCCACCATGCTCTCCGGCGTGAATTTCTGTTTGCATGCGGCGGGCTGGCTCGAAGGTGGTTTGGCGTCCGGCTACGAAAAGCTGATCATGGATGCCGACCAGCTCACCATGTTCCAAAAATTCGCCCAAGGTGTCGACTTCTCGGAAAACGGCCAAGCCATGGATGCCATCCGCGAAGTGGGTCCGGGCTCGCATTATCTGGGATCGGCGCACACAAAACTGAATTTCGAAAACGCGTTTTGGCGTTCGAGTGTCGCTGACAATAATTCATTCGAGCAATGGCAGGACGAAGGATCACAAGACAGCATCGCCCGCGCCAACACACAGTGGAAGAAGCTGCTGCGCGAATATGAAGCGCCCCCATTGGACCAGGGGATTGATGACGGGCTGCTGGATTTCATGGCGAAGCGCAAGGAAGTGTTGCCGGATAACGTGAGTTGAGGGTTGCACTCTTGTATTTATTGTAGTAACAATAATAAATGAGTTTCTCGTGGGATGAAAACAAGCGATTGCTCATCTTGCGCGAGCGCGGTCTGGATTTTGCAGATGCTTATCAAATTTTTGAAGGCGTGCATGTCGATAAGCCTGATGAACGTTATGACTATGGCGAAACACGGGTTGTGACATTTGGATTTCTGACTGGGCGTATTTGTGCAGTTGTCTGGACACCAAGAGAGGAAAGAAAACATATTATTTCATTGAGGAAAGCCAATGACAGAGAGCAAAAAAAATACAAAGCCGGTTTGGGTTGATCCTGATGACGCTCCCGATATGGGCGACACTGATTTTTTTGAACGTGCCGACTGGTATAACGGCGATGTGCTCATCCGCCGTGGTCGTCCCAAAATTGAAACGCCAAAGGTCTCCACCACGCTTCGCCTCGACGCTGATGTCATCGCGCAATTCAAGGCCAAGGGGCCGAAGTGGCAGACGCGGATTAATGATGCGCTTCGCGAGTGGCTGAAGCAGGCGGGTTAGGTTTTGTTGCGTTGATCAAACGCTTCCCGCGCTTTTTCGATGCGCGTCAGGTTTGCTTCTGCCCAAACCCACACACCGCAGAAGGCTGCTGCGAGGCTGAGGCCGAGGTCGGTCAATTTATATTCGACGCGCGGTGGAATGACCGGATGCACAGTGCGTATGACAAAGCCGTCGCGTTCCATTTGCCGCACAGTCTGTGTCAGCATCTTCTGGCTGATGCCGCCTGCCAGTTCACCCAAGCGTGTGAACCTTAATTCGCCATGTTGTTCCAGGACTTCAAGAATGATCAGGGTCCATTTGTTGGCGACGCGGCCCATGACTTCAACAACCAGCGCTTCAACGCGGGGGTCAATCACGGCACATGTGGCAACAGTTTTTCGTTTTGAACCGCCGTTCATATCAATCACTCTCCAACAGGTAAGTACCGCACATCACGGTGCCTACTTTCTATCCGCAAGTGTGGTTCCTATATCGGCTCTGCATCCAAATTCAACATCGAAAGAGGTCATTATGAAAATTTCTGGAAACACAATTCTCATCACCGGCGGCGGTTCTGGCATTGGTCAGGCGCTTGCGGTGGCACTGCATGAGGCTGGCAACAGTGTCATCATCACGGGTCGGCGTGAAGCTGCGCTCAGGGAAACTGTGGCGGCGCATAGGGGCATGCACCATGCCGTGCTTGACGTGACATCGGCTGACGCGATTGCGGCATTTGCAAAATCGGCATCGCAAAAATATCCAGCACTCAATGTGCTGATCAACAATGCTGGGATCATGCAGGCGGAAGATGTGAATTCCGACGCTTTCACGGCTGATATTGCAGAAGATACTATCACGACAAACATCCTCGGCCCCATTCGGATGACAGCAGCACTGTTGCCACATCTCAAGAAGCAGGCACACGCGACGATCATCAACGTCACATCAGGTCTGGCGTTTCTGCCATTGGCGATGACGCCGACTTACAGTGCAACCAAGGCGGCGATGCATTCTTACACGCAGTCGCTGCGCTATCAATTGCGCAAGACAAATGTTGAAGTGCTTGAACTGGCACCGCCTGCAGTCGCTACCGATTTAATGCCCGGTCAGCGCAACAGTCCGCATGCCATGCCATTGGCCGAATATGTTTCGGAAAGCATGGCCATTCTCGGCGGCACGCCGCCCAATGGCGAAATTCTGGTAGAGCGCGTCAAGTTTTTGCGCAATGCTGAAGCATCGGGGAATTTTGACTCCGTATTCAACATGCTGAACCCGGCTTGATTACTGTTCAACGGTGGCCAAAAGCTTGGCCGCCGATTTCTGCCGCATATCCGCCCAGGTATAGTAACCCACACCCACGAGCACCAAAGCCGAGCCCACGGCGTCGGCCCAGGTGAATGGTTCACCCAATATCCAGACGGCCAAGACAATGGTAACCATGGGTGAGATTGTGGAAATCATGCCCACGGTTTGCGCCGAAGTGCGGGCGAGGCCACCATTGATGCAGAAGATGGGAAGCACGGTTGCGAATACGGCGCAGCCTAACGACATCCACAGGAATTGTGGCGAAGCGCCAAAATCACCATCGCTGGCTGCATGAATGGCGATAGATGCCACGCCGCCCGCACACATGGAAATCGACGTATAGAAAACCGATCCCAGAATTGTAATCAGGTTTTTGGCGTAAAGTTGATTGAGTGCAAAGGTCACGGCACAGGCCAGCACCAGGGCAGTGCCAATCAACGTGCGGGAACCACCCTCAGGCAAATCAAGTCCTACCACCAAGGCCAAGCCCGCATAACTGATGAGGCAGGCAACAATGCCATAACGGGTGATGCGCTGACCGAAGAAGGCAGCACCCAGAAACATGATGAAAAGCGGATAGGTGAACAGCAGCAGGCGTTCCAATTGCGCCGAGATAAATTCGAGGCCTTTGAAATCCAGATAGGACGACAGGCCATAGCCCAAGGCGCCTGCCAAAACAGCACCAGCCACGTTCTGCATTTTTGGCAGAGGGCCGCCTCGCCTGATTTGCAGCAAAAGCGCAATCACACCGACGACCATGAAAACCGGCGTTGAAAAAATCATGCGCCAAGCAACCATCAGCGTGGCGTTCACTTCTTCACGATAGGCCAGTTTGATGAAAATGGCCTTGGTGGAAAACAGCGCGGCCCCTGTGAAGGAGAGCGCATAACCGATCCATTTTGAATGTGTATTCGCCGACGACATGGCGCGGGCTTACAGGATGGTTTGTGATTTGTCGCGGGATGGCTTGCATGTGCCACTGTCATGGCTATCCTATTCTGCATGACATCCATTGTTTTTAAATCCGCACTCGAACTTGGTCGCATGTTGCGGGCCAGCAAACTCTCATCGCGTGAGCTGTTGGCCGAATGCCTGTCGCAATATGCGAGGCACAATGACGCCATCAATGCGGTGATCTTTACCGATGTCGAACGCGCACAAAAAGCGGCTGCGGCTGCGGATCGGCGATTGAAAAAGGGTGCTGCACTTTCTCCCTTCGATGGTGTACCCATGACCATCAAGGAAAGCTTCGATTGGGCGGGTACGCCTTCGACTTGGGGCGATCCGGCGTTGCAGGACAATATCCCAATTAAAAACGCTGTGGCTTTGCAGCGCATGACTGATGCTGGTGCTGTGCTTTACGGCAAAACCAATGTGCCGTTGGCGCTATCGGACTGGCAGAGTTTCAACGCCATTTACGGCACCACCAATAATCCGTGGGATGTGACGCGCACGCCCGGTGGTTCCTCAGGCGGTGCAGCTGCGGCTTTGGCCACGGGCATGTCAGCGCTCGAAGTGGGTTCTGACATTGGTGCATCCATTCGCAACCCTGCACATTATTGCGGCGTGTTCGGTCATAAGCCCACTTATGGCGTGGTGCCTTATCGTGGGCATTTGATGCCGGGTTCTGTTTCTGTCAGCGACATAACTGTGGCGGGGCCGCTGGCGCGCTCGGCAAAAGATTTGACGGCGATGATGAATGTGCTCGTTGGCAGCGAGGGCATTGGGCAGCGCGGTGTTACGTTCACATTGCCAAAAGCATCGCAGAAAATGTTCAAGGATTTTCGAGTGGCCATCAAGCTTTCGAGTCCTGTGAGTGAAGTGGATCAGAGCTATCAGGACTTGTTGATTTCGCTTGGACAATATTTGAAGAAGAAGGCGAAGAAGTTATCATGGGAGGCGGCACCGGATTTTGACGATGCTGAGGCTTATGAAAATTACATCACCCTGCTCCGTTCCACTGCCACCAAGCGCATGGGCGATGCGGAGATTGAAGCAGCGGCAGTCAAGGCCAAGCGCTTCGATGCTGACGACAAGTCTTACCTCGCCATGATGGCGCGAGCCTTTGGTTTATCGCATGGCGGATGGTTGCGTGCCAATGAACGCCGTCATCAGATGCGTGATATCTGGGATGCGTTCTTCGACGATTGGGATGTGCTGCTCTGCCCCTGTGCGGCATCAGCGGCTTGGCCACATGACCAGGTGGGTGAGCGGCATGAACGGTTTATTCCTGTGAACGGAAAAATGGTATCGACGATTGATCAGCGCTTTTGGGCTGGGTATTCGTGCAATTTCTATCTGCCCTCGACGGTGGCACCGCTGGGACTGACGCCAGAAGGCTTGCCATGTGGCGTGCAGATTATAACGCGGGAATATGGGGATTATACCAGCTTGCGCTTTGCAGAATTGCTGGGGAAAGAATGGCGCGGGTTTGTGCCGCCGCCGGGGTATTGAAGAACGTGGGGACTGTTTGCTCTTCCTCGCAAACTGTCCCCGATCTTGGGCTGAAGATCAGGGACAGCTTGCGTTAGAGCAAGCAGTCCCTTCGGGCAAAAAAATCACGTCACCCCCGGTCCGGTAATTTCCCGCACCAGTTTCCGCAGCATGGTCGCGCCGAAATCATCGTAAGTTTTTGCGTCTTCGACGAAGCTGAGATTGCCGCCGATCACCTGCTTTTGCAAATAGCTCGCGAGTTGTTTCCATTCGTTCGAAATGGCGAGACCATTGATGGTGATGCCTTGGGCGACGACGAAGTCCCGCGCGACCGTGGTGGGGCGGCCAATGTTGTTGCGACCGTCGGTAGCTAAATCAATGACGCGGCGGTCGGCGGCGGGCGCTTGATCAAGCTGCGCTGCGCCATACATGAGGGCTGCTGAAATTGCCGTGCCACCCTCTTTCACAATGCGGCCGCCATTGGAGAGAGTTTTGCCTACGCGCGTTGCATCGTCGGCTGACGCAATCACTGTCCACGGCACGATGACTTGCTGGTTGTCGCCATCTGACCATTGATACACCATCACGGCAATGCGCTGGTGGCCTCCACCCCTGATGGCTTTCATTACCTCTTCGCTTTGCAGCGCTTGGGCAAAGCCTTCCATTTGCAGTTTATGTTCGAAACTGTCGACGCTGTAGGACACGTCAATGGCCAGCGCCAAAGCCACATCGACGCGACCTTCGTCTGGTATGGCGGGGCCAAGCATCAGGCTGCACGCCCCGAATATGGCGAGGAAACCTGGCAATTGGCGGCGGAAATCCATAGCGGCAGCCTATCACGTCATAGAGAAAGAAAAAGCCAGCCAGCTTGACCTTTTCCTGGGTTGCGCACACATTGTAGTGATGACCCAATTTCCCAACCTCATCGACCCGTTTGGCCGCCACGTCTCTTATCTGCGCGTGTCGGTGACAGATCGCTGTGACTTCCGCTGCACCTATTGCATGTCGGAGAATATGACGTTTTTGCCGAAGAAGGATTTGTTGTCGCTTGAGGAACTGGATCGCCTGTGCACTGCCTTCGTCGAACTGGGTGTTAAGAAGATCAGGTTGACGGGGGGAGAGCCGTTGGTGCGCAAAGGCATCATGGCGCTTGTCGAGTCGCTGTCACGGCATTTAAAATCCGGTGCTATGGAGGAACTGACCTTCACCACCAACGGAAGTCAGTTGGCGAAATATGCGAGTGAATTGGCCTATCATGGCGTGAAGCGCATAAACGTGTCAGTGGATACATTGGACGATGCGAAGTTCCGGCAGATCACGCGCTGGGGTGATCTTGCCAAGGTGAAAGAAGGTTTGGCGGCGGCGAAAGCGGCGGGGCTTTCAATCAAGCTGAATGCCGTGGCGCTGAAAGGTGTCAACGAACACGAGATACCGGAGATGATCCGTTGGGCCCATGGCGAAGACATGGACCTGACGCTGATCGAGACCATGCCGCTTGGTGACATCGATGGTGACCGCACCGACCAGTATTTGCCGCTGTCTCAGGTGCGCGCTTCTTTGATGGACCAGTTCACGCTCGAAGATATTCCCTACAAAACCGGTGGCCCTGCCCGCTATGTGCGAGTGAAAGAAACCGGCGGACGCCTGGGTTTCATCACGCCGCTCACCCATAATTTCTGCGAAAGCTGCAACCGTGTGCGCATCACGTGTACGGGCACTTTGTATATGTGTCTTGGTCAGGAAGACGCTGCAGATTTGCGCACACCGCTGCGGGCGTCCGAAGGCAATGCGCTTTTGACGCAGGCTATACTGGAAGCGATCACGCGAAAGCCCAAGGGCCATGATTTCATCATCGACCGCGATCACAATAAACCGGCAGTGACACGGCACATGAGTGTGACGGGGGGCTGAGGGCCCTCATCCGTCTCTCTCCAATGTGCGATCCACCTTCTCCCGGAAGCGGGAGAGGACGATTTGCGCGAAAGGCAAATCAGGTGAGGGCCGTATTTCATTGTACAACACCCACAACTGGCACGTTAACCTTCATCACACCTGCCCTCTCAAACACCAGTTCCATCGCAACCGTCTCGCCAATCTTCAGCGGTGCTCTCAACCCCATCAACATCACATGCATGCCACCGGTTTTCATCTCAACTGTTGCACCCGCAGCAATCACCACACTTTCAACCATGCGCATCTTCATCACATCATCGACAATTGTGGTCTCGTGAATCATGGCTGATGTTGCGACGGGGGTGGAAATTAACAGCAACCGATCGTCACTTGTGCCGCTGTTCGTGATCGTGAAATAGATCGCGCCCGTTGTGGCTGTCGGTACCAGCGATTCACGCGCTGTGGCTCCGCTCACCGTGATGTCAGCGGCGGGTGCTACTTGCGCCAGGCATAGAAAAGCTGCCAGCATGAGCATGAAACGGGTTATGATTTGCATGACGCTGAAACTCCTGAAATGCTCCCTGACTTTTGCGGCAGCGCTGGCAGGCTTGTCGAGTGCCAGCCTGTCACAGCCGCCAACGCCGGTTGCGATTGAGCTGGTGCTGGCACTCGACTCGTCTGCAAGCATGAATCGCAATGAGTTCGCATTGCAGATCAAAGGCATTGCCGCCGCGTTCAAGGATCCTGCGGTGCTGAAAGCTGTAGGAGACTTGGCGCCCTTGGGGGTTGCCGTCGCTGTCACGCAATGGGGTGGCCCGGGCGAGAGCCGCATTGTCCAGCCATTCACGCTGATCACCACAGCCACAGAGGCGAAGGCTTTCGGTTTTGTTGTCAGTCTCGGCTCACGACATTTTTCTGCAACAACAACCTCCATTGCCACGGCGATTGAAGACAGTGTGGCGTTGCTTGATGGCAATGGTTTTGACGGACAACGTCGCGTCATTGATATTTCTGGCGATGGCAAAGACAACAGTGGATTGGATTTGGATGCAGTGCGTCGAACAGCAAAGGCAAGCGGCGTCACCGTGAACGGACTTGCGATTGAATCTGAGCAATCCGGATTGTTTGAATACTACCAGCAGAACGTGATTATCGGTGCTGACAGTTTCGCGGTGCAGGCAGCGGATTTTGATGACTATGCGCGGGCGATACGGGAGAAGCTGTTAAGAGAGTTGAGGCCACTCGGGTCGTGACTCGCCGCCCCTCATCCGGCCTTCGGACCTTCTCCCGTTGGAAGAAACGGGAGAAGGCAAATTTGGTTGGCCTTCTCCCGCGCCTCTTCGCGGGAGAAGGTGCCCGACAGGGCGGATGAGGGGCAACAGCTCAACCACCCAACACTTCCACCAACTTCTTCCCCGCAGCAACCAATTCCTTCTCGCCAAAACCCGCAAAACTCAGCAACAATCCGCGCCGTTTTTTTCGCCCCGCATAATAACCCGAGAGCGCCTGCACCTCGATTCCAACGCCAGCACATTTCACAACAATTTCATCATCATCCACCATATCCCTCAAGCGCAACATGATGGTCAAACCTGACGGCGGCGCATCGACTTCGAACAGCTTGCCATCATGTGGCAGCAGCACATCCAGCAGGGCCTGCCGCCGCGTGGCGTAGAGTCTGCGCATGCGGCGGATGTGCACAGCAAATTGCCCCTGCTCCATGAATTGCGCGAGAGCGGGCTGCACCAGCAATGATGGCGGATGGCCGTAGGTGCTGCGTTCATGCTGGAAGGTTTCGACAAGCCGCATCGGCACCACGATGAAGCCCAAACGGATGATCGGTGAAAATACTTTTGAAAACGTCCCGGAATAAATCACGCGCTGCGTGCGATCCAGACTCATCATCGCAGGCAGCGGTCTGCCCACATAGCGATACTCACTGTCGTAGTCGTCTTCGACGATAATTGCGTTGGCATGTTTGGCCCATTCCAGCAATTCGAGACGGCGTTGCAGGGGCATGGTGACGCCTGTCGGATATTGCCGCGCCGGTGTGACAAAGGCGAGCTTGGCGTGGGGGGCAAGTTTGCGGGCTTCCGACACGCGCAAGCCTTCTTCGTCAACAGGCACGGGCACAACATCCAAACCACCGATAGAGAACACTCGCCGCGCCGTGGCATAGCCCGGTTCTTCCAGCCACATCTGATCTCCGGTTTCGACAACGGCCCGGCGAATGAGATCGAAGGCGTCACTGCCGCCTGCCGTGATGATGACTTGCACGGGGTCACACTCTAGGCCGCGCCATTCGAACAGATGTGCTGCGATGGCCGCACGCAAGGACAGCCAACCGAATGCGTCATTGTGTTCGAGAAGTGCAATCGGCGGATTGCGCCAATAGCGACCGAGGATGCGACCCCACTCATCATGCGGGAAACTTTCCCAATCGACCAGGCCGGAGCGGAAGGGTTTTGCCGCTTCTCTTGCGTGGCGCTTCTGTGGTGCGGGAAGTTTTGTCGGTTTGCGCCCTGCCGCCAACAGACTCTCTGGCAATTCAGCAACCACCGTGGTGCCGGATCCCATGCGGGTTTCGATATAACCCTCCCCCGCCAATTGCTCGAAGGCCTCAACCACTGTCGCTCGTGCTACACCTAGTTGTTCAGCCAGCGCACGCGATGAGGGCAGTTTGGCTCTCGGTTTCAGGCGACCACCCAACACCAGCTCGCGGATCTGCCGGGCGATTTGTTGTTGAATGGGTTCCGCGTCTCCCCGGTCAATGCCCAGATCAACGGTGGAGGCTGTTTGAAGTGGTCTGGTGGATGCTGTCATGATTGGCGCTTTCCACCATACCATAGTCAAGGCATGTGGAGCTTACAACAGAGGATAGACCATGACCGATGCCCCATCAGAACTGACCCGTTTGAAACGCATGCACCAGCGCGCCCATTACGATGAGGAAACTGTCCACGCTATTCTTGATGTGCAACCCCTCTGCACAGTTGGCTATGTGTTCAACGGTCAACCCGTGGTCACGCCGACGCTGCAATGGCGCGAGGGCAATCATCTGTATTGGCACGGCTCTTCGGCCAGCCGCATGCTGGAGCATTCCGAGAATACGGCAGTTTGTGTGAACGTCACGATTTTCGACGGCATGGTGATGGCCCGCTCGGCCTTCAACCACTCCTGCAATTATCGCAGCGTCATGGCCTTCGGCACAGCCCATAAAGTTCAACTCGCCGCTGAGAAGGAAGCGCGACTGAAAGCCATGGTCGAACACTATTTCCCCGGACGCTGGGACATCCTGCGCCCCATGCAAGCGAAAGAGTTGAAGGCAACAACAGTGTTGGGCATGGAACTGAAGGACGTTTCAGCCAAGGTACGAACAGGGCCGCCGGGCGACGATGACGATGATTATGCTTTGCCTATTTGGGCTGGTGTGATTCCGCTGACAACGGCTGTCGGAAACGCAGTGCCATGTCCACGGTTGCTTTCAAACCTGGAAGAGCCTTCGCATGTGAAGACTTTCAAGATCGGCTGATCTCAATCCCATTTTCTATTCTGCTAGACGGATTACATCCTGCTGCTATGCTGCATTGCAATACGCAGGAGAAGCACTATGACCGGAACATCCCAGACGACTGACG
>CAXTLE010000036.1:0-16398 GCA_964244855.1 uncultured Aestuariivirga sp.
GCGGCCTGTTAAAACGCCGATGAAAAATGCGCTTGCCTTGCCCAATCGTGCGCTAGCTGACGCTGTTGCTTCTGAGTGGGTGGCACAGCTGAAAGTGATTGATCCGGAGTTGATGCCGATCACCAAACTGGCGAATACGGCGCTTGATCGCGCAACCGCAGAGCGTGAGCATGTGCTGGGTGAGATTGTGGACTATGCGGGGTCGGATCTGGTTTGTTATTGGACAGATCGTCCGCCGGAATTGGTGCAGTTGCAGCGCAAGCACTGGCGACCCGTGTTGGAGTGGGCGAATGCAACTTTACCCGCGCAGTTTCGCAACGCCACCAGCATTACGCATATCGCGCAGGATACTGCCAGTCTGGCTGCCGTTCGGAAGCGTGCGGAAAGCTTGGACAATTGGCAGTTGACGGGTGTTTATATCCTGATGACGCTGATGGGGTCTTCGTTGTTGGCGCTGAAGTTACAAGCGGGCGGTGATGCGGATGCGGCCTGGACTGCAGCGCATGTGGATGAGGATTACCAGATCAGTCAGTGGGGCGAGGACAGTGAAGCGATCCAGCGCCGCACAGGTCGTCGGCGCGAGTTTGATGGTTTGGTGCAGTTTTTTGAAATGTTGAGGGGAACGGCAGATGCAGGAAATCCTTGAAGTTCTCGACAAGCGCCGGGCAGAAGCGCGTTTGGGTGGCGGGCAAAAACGTATTGATGCGCAGCATGCCAAAGGCAAACTGACGGCTCGGGAGCGGGTGGAATTGTTGCTCGACGCAGGTTCATTCGAAGAGTTCGACATGTTCGTGCAGCATCGCAGCACGGATTTCGGTATGGAGAAAACCCGTACCCCCGGCGATGGGGTTGTCACGGGTTGGGGCACGGTGAATGGCCGCTTGATTTATGTGTTTGCCAAGGACTTCACCGTGTTTGGTGGGTCGCTTTCGGAATCGCATGCCCGCAAGATTACCAAGTTGCAAGACATGGCCTTGCGCAATCGGGCACCCATCATCGGCTTGTTTGATGCGGGTGGTGCGCGCATTCAGGAAGGTGTGGATGCACTCGGCGGCTATGGCGAAGTGTTTCAGCGCAATGTGCTGGCGTCGGGTGTGATCCCGCAGATTTCCGTGATCATGGGGCCATGTGCGGGGGGCGATGTCTATTCGCCGGCGATGACCGATTTCATTTTCATGGTGAAGGGTACCAGTTACATGTTTGTGACCGGGCCTGATGTGGTGAAGACGGTGACCAACGAAACGGTGACGGCGGAAGAGTTGGGTGGAGCATCGGTTCACACCACGAAGTCGTCCATCGCCGACAAGGCGTTTGAGAATGATGTGGAAGCGTTGTTGCAGACGCGCCGGTTGATCGACTTCCTGCCGTCAAGCAATACGGCTGAGTTGCCGGTGCTGCCCGGATTTGCTGATGCTGAGGCCATTGATGAATCGCTTGATACGCTGATCCCGGCAAATCCGAACCAGCCCTATGACATGAAAGAACTGATCACCAAGACAGTGGATGGGGGTGACTTCTTCGAGATTCAGGAAGCGCATGCCCGCAACATCATCACCGGCTTTGCCCGGATCAAGGGCCGCACCGTCGGCATAGTCGCCAATCAACCGATGGTGTTGGCGGGTGTTCTCGATTCAGATGCCGGCCGCAAGGGTGCACGCTTTGTGCGGTTTTGCGATTGCTTCAACATTCCCATTCTCACGCTGGTGGACGTGCCTGGTTTCTTGCCGGGAACCGCGCAGGAATATGGCGGCTTGATCAAGCATGGTGCGAAGCTTTTGTTTGCTTATGCCGAGGCTACGGTGCCAAAAATCACCATTATCACGCGCAAGGCCTATGGCGGTGCTTATGTCGTGATGGCGTCCAAACATTTGCGTGGGGATTTGAACTATGCCTGGCCCACGGCGGAAATTGCCGTGATGGGTTCCAAAGGTGCGGCGGAAATTATTTATCGTTCTGAACTCGGCGACAAGGACAAGATTGCGGCGCGTGAGGTGGACTACAAGGCACGCTTTGCAAATCCGTTTGTGGCGGCTGAACGTGGCTTTCTTGATGACGTGATCATGCCGCATTCCACCCGCCGTCGCGTGGCGCGGGCACTTGATATGCTGAAGGGTAAGCAACTCGAAAATCCCTGGAAGAAACACGACAATATTCCGCTGTAATGGTAGGTTAGCGGGGTGATTTACGAAAGGTAGTACGCGTGTTCCTTTTGGACAAGATGTTGGCCCGCGTTATCAGGACGGGTCGTTTGGAACTGATCGACGCCAAGGGGCAGCGCCATGTTTATGAAGGTGCGCCCGGTGTGCGCGTCAGCGTGCGATTGAATGACCCGACGCTGCATCACAAGCTTTTCACCAATCCGGAACTGCATGCAGGCGAGGCTTATATGGATGGCCGGCTGGTGGTGGAGCAGGGCAGTATCCGTGATTTTTTGACATTATTCGTGGAAAACCGCGGCGGCTTTCGTGGACACCCCTTGCAGAAGCTGGTGCGCGGCACTGCGAAGAAATTCAAACGACTGGTGCAACGCAATTCGATTGCAAAGTCGCAGAGCAATGTGCGGCATCACTATGACCTGTCGAATGATTTCTATCGCCTGTGGCTTGATACAGACATGTTGTATTCCTGTGCCTATTTTTCGTCGCCAGACGATACGCTTGAACAGGCGCAACAAAACAAGCTCCGTCACATTGCTGCGAAACTGGATTTGAAACCGGGGCAGCGGGTATTGGACATCGGCTGTGGCTGGGGCGGCATGGCGCTTTATCTGGCCGCTGTTGCTGATGTGAAGGTTGTGGGGGTTACGCTTTCCACCGAGCAACTCACATTGGCACGCGAGCAGGCGAAAAAGCGCGGCCTTGAAGATCGCGTATCGTTCGAGTTGATGGACTATCGTGATGTGAAAGGCCCGTTTGACCGCATTGTGTCAGTTGGCATGTTTGAGCATGTCGGCATTGGACAGTTTGATACTTATTTTGGCAAGATCAAAGAACTGTTGACGCATGGTGGTGTGGCACTGGTGCATTCGATTGGCCGTAAGGGTGGACCGGGGCAAACCGGGGCCTGGATTCGCAAATATATTTTCCCCGGCGGCTATTCACCGGCCTTGTCTGAAACCATGCAGTCAATTGAGCGGGTAGGATTGTGGGTTACGGATATTGAAATCCTGCGTTTGCATTACGCGAAGACTTTGCGAATTTGGGAAGAGCGATTCCAGGCGCATCGTGAAGAAGTTGCGGCGATGATGGACCAAAGGTTTTGCCGGATGTGGGAGTTTTATCTGATCGCCAGTGAACTATCGTTCAGCCATGGCAAACACATGAATTTTCAAATTCAGTTGACCAAGGACGTGCATGCAGCGGCTTTAACGCGGGACTATATGTTTGAAGCGGAGAAAAAGCTTCCCGTTTAACTGCCTCTTCGAATCCTATGACTTTCAGGCTATTCTCGATCCATGCGTAAACTCCCTGTATTTGCCGCTTTCTCCCATGCCCTAAAGTCAACGTGGCACAATTTGCCATTTGCGTTTCACGTCTCGTGGCCGTGGCTGCTGTTGCTTATTCCTGTCAGCATGTGGGGTGACACGACCGTGCCTGATTTTGATCCCTTGAAGATGACACCGGAACAGCAGGCCGTGATGAACCAGTTTATGTTCAAGACCTATGTTTCGGGTGCCGTGTCCATGGTTATTTATGCGTCGATTGCGATCTCGTGGCACCTCTATATTTTGAAAGATGAAGTTCCGCATGGTCTTGCTCGCTTGCGCTTTGATAGAACGATGTGGCGCTACTTCGGCAATTCGATTTTGGTGATCCTGTTTGCAACTGTCGCTTTGCTGCCACTGATATTGCTGGTGGCGGGGTTGGGAACCATGGCCGGGCTTGCGCCACAAGCGGTGATCAATGGCTTTGTGATTGCGGCCGTGTTGGTGGCTATACCCGTGACCTATCGCATGTCAGTGAAGCTTCCTGCCATTGCACTAGGCCGCAGGGATTTCAAATTTGGTGACGCCTGGAATGCGACACGCGGTAACACGTTGCAACTGATCGGGCTTGGTTTGCTATCTGTATTCATAGCCATGCTGACCGGACTTATCTTCGGCTTGTTGCGGGAACATGTGGTGAGCTTTGCAGGCGACGCCTTGAAGTGGCCTTTCCTGCTGATCCGGAGCCTTGCAGGATGGGTTCTCGCGATTTTTGCAATTACGCTGTTGACGAGTTTGTATGGATTTTTTGTTGAGAAGCGGGATTTTTAGCAGGGACTGTTTGCTCTGTTGCAAACCGTCCCTGATCTTCAAGGTTCGGGGACAGTTTGCCAGGAAGAGCAAACGGTCCCCTAATCCTGTTCCACATTTTTGAATGGCGAATGCGCTGCCAATAATTGCTGGTCCTGATCGATGCTGGCGCGTTCGTGTTCGAGATAGTCTGCTACTGCGCGGCTCAGGCCTTTGTGGGCGAAGTGGTGCAGGCTGTGGGTTTTGACGGGGAGATAGCCTCTTGCCAGTTTATGTTCGCCTTGGGCACCAGCTTCAACGACTTTCAATTGGCGTGAAATGGCAAAATCAATGGCTTGATAATAGCAGGTTTCGAAATGCAAGAAGGGGTGGTCTTCGGTTGATCCCCAGTTGCGGCCGTAGAGTGTTTCAGAGCCAATAAAGTTCACTGCGCCTGCAATGATATTGCCCTCTCGTTTCGCCAGAACCAAAAGTGTGTGATCGGCCATGCGCTCGTTGATCAATGAAAAGAATTCGCGTGTGAGATAGGGGCGGCCCCATTTGCGGGCACCGGTGTCCATGTAGAATGCGTAGAAATGATCCCAGTGCTGTTCCTTGAGATCGCTGCCGGTGAGCACATCAAATGTAATGCCGCGTGCCGCCACTGCTTCACGTTCCTTGCGGATGTTTTTACGTTTCGACGAAGATAGCGTGGCGAGGAAATCAGCGAAGGTTTCAAAGTTTTGATTGTGCCAGTGGAATTGGATGTCCTGGCGTTTCAGCCAGTTTGCGGGGGCTGTGTTCCAGTCAGCTTCGGGCAGGAATGTGATGTGGGCTGATGATGCGCCGAGTTGTTGGGTTGCGGCTTCCAGACCTTTCAGCAGTTTGGATTTGTATTCTTGGGGTGCCAGCAATCGGGGGCCCGTGGCGGGTGTGAAGGGAACTGAGGTTTGCAGCTTCGGATAATAATTGCCGCCAGCGCGAGTGTAAGCATCGGCCCAACCGTGGTCGAAGACGTATTCGCCCATTGAGTTGGTTTTGAGATAGCAAGGGACGACGCCCAGTGTTTTCTCGCCATCTTCTAACACCAAGTGCGATGCTGCCCAGCCTGCCCGTGCGGAAGCGGAGCCTGAGTCTTCAAGGCTTGAGAGGAAGGCGTAAGTGACAAAGGGGTTGAAGGCTCGACCAGCGGGATTGGCCAGATCATCCCAGACTGCGGTGGCGATGTGCTTGAGGCTGGAGACGGTGCGAATGCGTTCTGTCATCAGGCTTCATAACCTTCAAACGTCACCTGATCGGAATAGCGCAATGCTTGTCGTGCTTCTTCTATTGAGCGGATCGTCCAGGTGATGATGGGGTGGCCTGCTGCGCGGATGGCTTGCACGGGGGCGAAGGGCAGGTCGCGGAAATAGTAGGAGATGAAATGCGGTCTGGTTTTTTCGAGATGGTCGAAATTCCGGATGTTCATGCGCCGGGCGAAAGGTAACATGCGGTAATAGGGATCGGTGGTGCGGTCGGCGGTGATGCCGCGCACGGTGTCTGGTGATTGTAATGCGACGGCTGCGATCATGTCGGGGTCGAAGGACATCAGGCAATGGGGTCCCTTGTAGTTTGACAGCACGTCCAAGGCGCGTGTGGCCAGTTGGGTATTGCCGTCGAAATGTGACTTCAATTCGATCACCAAAGTGACGTGGCCCGCAACCTGCTCAAGCAGCTCCGAAAGTGTTTGTATGCGGTCGGTGCCGTGTTTGAATCTTACGGATTTCAATTCAAGCGCCGACAAGCGTTCTACCCAACCGTTGCGTTCCGTAACACGTTCAAGCGTTTCGTCGTGAAACACAACGGCCTCACCGTCTGCGGTCAGTTGCAAATCGCATTCGATTGCGTAGCTTTGTTTTATCGCGCCGGAAAACGCGCTCTCGGTATTTTCGACAACACCGCTGCTCAGCTTGTGCAATCCACGATGTGCAATCGGTCGGGCAGTGAGCCAGTCCAAGGCTCGCATTTGCGGGGTAAAACGTGTCATGCGATTTCGACGACAGCTTCCACTTCGACGCAGGCGTTCATGGGCAGTGAAGGTACGCCTATGGATGAACGGGCGTGACGACCAGCGTCGCCGAATACTTCAACCATTAAATCTGACGCGCCGTTGACCACGAACGGGTGGTCGCTGAAGCCATGGCTGCTGGCGACGAAGCCAGTGAGTTTGACGATGCGTTTCACGCGTGACAGGTCGCCATGGCAAGCATCGTTGATTTGGGCGATGACATTGATGCAAGCTTGCCGGGCGGCGGTTTGGCCCTGTTCTTTGGAGACATCAAGGCCGTGGACGCCAGTTTGTGTGAGCTTGCCATTGTCGAAGGGTAATTGTCCGGCGGTGAAGATCAAATTTCCCGTCTGCACCCAGCCCAAATAGTTTGCCACTGGTTTGGCGGGGGTGGGCAGGGTGACGCCTGCGGCTTTCAATCGATCTTCCGGTGTCATCCCAATTTATCCTTTGGTGTTTCGCCTGCAAAAAACGCCTGCATATTCGCCAATGCCCTCAAACCCATATTGGTACGTGTACGGATGGTGGCGCTGCCCAGATGTGGCAGCAGGAATACGTTTTCCAAATCGCGGTAGCGCGGGTCGAGATTGGGTTCGTTGTTGTAAACGTCGAGACCCGCAACGGCAGTGTGGCCGGACTTCAATGATGCAATCAAATCATCATCGACCACAATGCCACCGCGTGCCGTGTTCACAACAATCGAGCCTTTGGGCATGAGCGACAATGTGCGGGCGTTGACGATGCCTTTGGTCTCTGGCGTCATCGGGCAGTTGATCGACAGGAAATCGCAATGTGGCAGCAAGGCGTCGAAGGTGGCGTGATAGGTGGCGCCCAATGCGTCTGCCTCCGGCGAGGGCTTGCGGTTGTGATAATGCAGCTCCATGCCAAATGCCTTGGCACGTTTTGCAACGGCCACGCCGATGCGGCCCATGCCGAGAATGCCCAAGCGCATATCCGAAAAGTCATGGCCGAGAGGATAGACGATGGAGAATCCGGCCCAGCGGTTTTCGCGGACCATGCGCTCACCCCAGTAGGCACCGCGGGCTGCGCCCAGCATGAGCAACAAGGCGATATCAGCGGTGGCGTCGGTCAAGACGTCTGGCGTGTTGGTCACGGTGATGCCGCGTGCGACGGCGGCAGGAATGTCGAGATGTTCATGGCCTACTGACACGGTTGAGATGATTTTCACCGAGGCGGGCAGGCGGTTGATCAGGTCTGCGCCGAATTTATCCATCGATGTGATGGCAATGCCAGCCATGCCTTCCGCTTCGGCGACGATCTGGTCATGCGACTTAGGCGTGTCGTCTGCGTTGAGCTGTGCAGCGAAGCTCGACGCAAATGCTTGTTCAGCCTTTGGTGGCAGTTTGCGTGTTACGAGAATTTTAGCCCTTGTTTCGCCATTGTTCATGCTAGGATCGTCCCATTGTTTTGAAAGGCCTTTTGAACATGAATCGTATGACTTTGACCAGACGCTTTTGCTGCATGGCGCTTGTGGCCACGGCGCTGCCCGCGCAAGCCTTCGCCGGAGCCAATTTGGCACCGCACCGGGCCTATTATGTTCTGGAAGCGTCGCGGTTGGATGACAAGGGCGGTATCAGCGCCATTGCGGGCAAGCTGGCCTATGAAATTACCGGCAATGACTGCGAAGGTTATGCCGTCAATTACCGCATCGCCAACCGTTATGTGCAGGGCGAAGGTGATCCGCAGACTATGGATATTCAGCTGTCGTCGTTTGAGTCTGGCGATGGCTTTGAATTGGACATGAAGCAAAAGCAGTTCGTCAATGCCAGCCTCGAAACCGAATCGCGGGTGAAAGCCAAGCGAGCCAAAGACGGTGGCAAGGGTGAAGGCGAGCTTGAGGGCAAGGAAAAGAAGTCGTTCGACATTGACGCCGCCGCAATTTTTCCGACTGCGTTCCAGAAGAAGTTGATGGACGACGCCGAAAAAGGCGAAACCCGCTCATCCTCGCTGGTCTATGAAGGTTCAGATGACGACAAGGCTTCGCGCGCCATCAGCTTTATTGGTGCGAAAAAGCCCGGCAGCACAATCGCAGCTGGTGCCGACGCCACGACCTTGGATGCCCTCAACAAGCTGCCATACTGGCCTGTGACCGTAAGTTACTATGCTGTGGATGCCAAAGGTGATGATCAGCCGACTTACTCGGCCAGCTTCAACATGCTGGAAAACGGCGTGTCGACGGATTTGGTGCTGGACTACGGTTCTTATGCCTTGAAGGGCAAACTCGAGAAAATCGAGCTGCTGAAGCCAGACACCTGTAAGTAAAGCCTTTAAATCCGGCGTGGCGTTATTATGTTATCGCCCGCTGGTGCATGACACCCGTCACGCCGGGGGAGCGGCTTTGCCACCATGAATACTGTCCGCAAGGTCGAAACCACCAAGCCTCAGTCCGTCGATGCGTTTCTCGCGACCGTTAAAAAAATGCCTGTAGCTTCGGGAGAAGGCCGCTTGGTATTTGCCATGGACGCCACGATGAGCCGTCAGCCGACGTGGGATTCAGCACTTTCGATTCAAGGCCAGATGTTCATGGAGGCCAAGAAGGCGGGTGGCCTCGCCGTGCAGCTTGTGTACTTCCGCGGCTTTAACGAATGCAAATCCTCGCGCTGGGTTTCGGACCCGGAGGCACTCGCGAATATGATGTCGAAGGTGGATTGCCGTGGCGGCAACACACAAATTGGCCGGGTGTTGACGCATGTCAAAAATGAAGCCGCGAAGTCCAAAGTCAATGTTGTGATCTTCGTAGGCGATGCCTGCGAGGAGAATGTCGACGGACTGTGTCAGGCAGCTGGCGAGATTGGTTTGCTGGGTGTGCCGTTGTTCATGTTCCAGGAAGGAACGGATGGTGTGGCCGAACGTGCGTTCAAGGAAATCGCCAAGTTGACGCGCGGGGCTTACTTTCGACTGGACAGCGCTTCGCCGAAAGTGCTGGCGGAATTGCTGGGCGCTGTGGCGGCTTATGCCACGGGTGGCAAGCAGGCGCTGGAATCAAAGTCGGGGCAGGCAGCGCGTGCATTGCTGTCACAGTTGAAGTAGCATCCGCTGATGCCTCCATTCATCATCGCATTGATCGTGGTTTTCGGCGGCATTTGGCTGATCCGCAAAGCCGCCCGCACACCGCAAACCGCCATGCCTGGTTTTATATCCAAGATGGCAGGCATGGGAATCATGGGGTTTGCGGGGCTGCTGGCACTTCGCGGAAACATGCAGGTTGCCGCCACCGTGTTTTTGTTCGGCCTCGGACTGGCGGGCAAAGGCCAAGTGTTTCCGAACGGTTTCAACTGGGGCAAAACCAAAACGCCCGGACAGAAAAGCCGCGTTGCCACATCTCTGCTTGCAATGGAACTCGACCACGACAGCGGCACCATGGACGGCGATGTGCTGGCAGGGCCGTGCAAGGGCAGACGATTGTCATCATTGGGTCAGGAAGAAATGATGGCGTTTCACGGTCTGTGCAAACAGGCAGGCGACCAGAGTTTACCCTTGTATGAAGCGTGGCTGGATCGCGTCCAACCGGAATGGCGCGCAGCTTGGGGCGGTGGCGCACGCGCATCTGCGACTGGCGGTAGTGCCATGTCCCGTGAAGAAGCCTATGCTGTGCTGGGGTTGAGATCGGGCGCATCTGTCGATGACGTGAAATCCGCCCACAAACGCCTGATGAAAGACTTCCACCCCGACAAGGGCGGGTCGGACTATCTGGCGTCGAAGATCAATGCGGCGAAGGATGTGTTGTTGGGGTGACGACGCAGTTATTTTTTGGCCCATTGACAGTTATTCGTAAATAAACGAATATATTACATGTTTGAAGTTCGACACTATCTCACCGAAGATGGCAAAGATATCTATCAAACTTGGGTTAATAAGCTTCGGGACACCAAGGCGCGAACTGCGATTGATCGGCGCATTGCGCGAATAGAACTTGGAAATTTTGGTGACCACAAGTTTTGTCGCGACGGTGTTTGGGAAGTGCGCGTTGATGTCGGTGCTGGTTATCGTCTTTATTATGCGACCGCCGGCCAGAAGATAATTTTGTTGTTATGCGGTGGTGATAAACGAACTCAAGATTCAGACATTTCGACGGCCTGCCAACATTGGCAAAACTGGCAAGGGAGAAATCAAAATGAGAGATAGATCGCATGACGAAGCGATGGCAGAGATGTTTCGTGATGATCCTGCTTATGCGTTGGAACTTTTAAATTCTATCTTGGAGGACGGTGATCAGGGAGAGTTGATGATCACGCTTCGTCAAATGGCAAAGGCATTCGGAGGTGTTCAAGCTGTAGCAGAGCAGGCCCAATTAAATCCGACACAGCTTTATCGCACACTCTCGCCAGAGGGAAATCCGGCACTCAGTAATTTTTCGGCTATTCTAAAGGTCATGGGAATGCGGTTGGCAGTGCAGTCTGTGGGCAAGGCTGTATAAATTCCAGTTCTAAAAGAGTTGCCTAACCTGTAAATTGAGCAGCTATATTATTGATCGTTTCTTTGAGTTCTGAAAAAAGCACTAAAGTAGCCAATTGTTGCGTCTGAGGAAGTGAAAGCCGTTCGGTAGAAGGTAGCGCGATTGTAGGCACGACGAAGAATATCCACTGGGCTGGATTACGATGATCAGAAGTTTCGTCTGTAACGCCGTGGTACGCGAATACATAAATATGCGCTGCGCGACCAGGGTCCTTCACAAAGTGTCCACCTTCCCAACGACCAGTGCGAGCCTTTATATCAAAGCCCGGAGTAATTTTTGCGCCGACCGGAGTTACCCAGCTTTGCCTGTATGCCGATTGTTTGACTTCCAACCTCGTTCCATTTCGGTTTTCGAAGTCCCACGAAGCATAGTCGGCGCTGCACCATTGCCATTCGGGTTCCACGGCAAGCGCTATCATCGCTTCTACAATATGTCCTCTGAACACATTTGTTATCAATGGTTTTCCAAACACAGCATGATTTGCTTTTTGGATGACCTCAGCCGATGTGGGAACAGTTTTTCCAGACATTACTTCAGCATCACGCACATCGACTGAAAAAGTCCTTTCACCCCGCAGGGTTCAACACCGCGCAGACTTTGCCCATCTTCGACGCCTTTGCACAGCTCTTCTTCGCAATCATTTCCGAGAAGCCTGAGATCATCACTTTATAACTCAGTTTGCCGCCTTTTTTAACTGATATGGTGTAGGCGTTTTTGTCTTTCATATCCTTGCCGACGGCAGCGCGAATATTGCCCAGACCAGTTTGGGCGTCTTTCTTCGATTTGAACAAGCCGATTTGCACGGAATAACTATCGGGCAGGGATGCCACGTTCAGTTCTTCAGTTTTATCGCTGGCGGGTTTTACGGCGAAGGGGAGTTTCCTGGGTGTGTCGACGAGTTCAGCTTCAAGCACTTGCGGTTCGTCCGAAGGTGCGACGGCGGAATCCGCTTCACCTTCTTCTTCCCTGGTGGTGACTGCCGCTTCGGCGGCTACGGCGGCGAGCAAGTCTTTGTCTTCATCAGTTACAGGATCGGTTGCTGCCACTTCAGTTTGATCTGAATCGCGCACTTTGCCTTTTGCAATCGGATTGATGGCACCTCTAGAGGACCCGGCAACCGCAGCAATGGTATTGCCACCGCGTGCATTCGGAAAAGCGCGGGAAATGATTGTCATCATATGGGCGTTACGGGTGCCGGAAGAACGGGCTCCCATCACCACGCCTACAACGCGTTTGTCTCCACGCTTGGTGGAGGTGACAAGGTTGAAGCCTGATGCATTTACATATCCTGTCTTGATACCATCGGTGCCAGGGAAACGACCGACGAGACGATTATGGCCTTGGATGAGGCGTCCCTTGAACACAAAGGACGTACTGCGGAAGTATGGGTAATATTGTGGGAAGTCGCGCATCAGGCGCAGACCCAAGGTGGCCATATCGCGGGCCGTCGTCACTTGCGAAGGATTTGGCAGACCGGATGCATTTTTAAATGTTGTGCGGCGCATGCCAATCTGGCGGGCCACACGGGTCATGCGATTGGCAAATGCGGACTCGCTGCCATTGCCGAGATTTTCGCCAACAGTTGCAGCTGCGTCATTGGCAGACTTGATGACCAAGGCTTTGATGGCTTGTTCCACAGAAATGGTGGAACCGGCTTTCAGCCCAAGTTTGGACGGAGCCATGGAAGCTGCCCGGCGCGACACCCGCAATGGCGTATTCAAGCGCACGCGACCGGACTTCAAGTCCTGAAACAGCAAATACAGCGTCATCATCTTGGTCAAAGACGCGGGGTGACGATAGCCGTCTGGATCATCAGCGGAGAGCAGGGCACCTGTGCGCGCGTCGACAACGATGGTTGAAAATTTTACAGCGGCCTCGGCCGATACCAAAGACGTGAGAAGGAGTGCCAAACTCACAACTGCAATCGTCACAGGTTTCAATACCCGCAGAGCCATCATTCGCATTACATTTACTTTCCCAAACTTGCCCGACCGAACGGTCTAAACACCCTGCACCCCCATGCTGGCGTAAATTGGCCCGTTAAGCCCATGTTCTTGAAATACTGGAAACGCCGTTACCATACCGTAAACTCGTGCGAGTCAGGATGATGTTTTCTAAAGGAATGCCGACGATGTTGCAATGCAAAATCTACTTGACAAATTTTGGTGCAGTGCACATATTCTGCTCATCAATTGATCCGGAGAGCCCCCATGAACAATTTTGAAGAAGCACAAAAGTTCGGCAAAGAAGGTTTTGAGGCATTTGTTGCTTCAGCCACTGCAATGACCAAGGGCTATCAGGCCATGGCGCAGGAAATGGCTGCTTTCGCAACCAAGACTGTTGAGCACAACAAGGCAACCTTCGAAAAGGCCACCACCGCACGCTCGTTTGAGCGCGTTGCCGAAGTGCAGCAGGGTTACGCCAAGGAAGCTTATGACGCTCTCGTTGCGCAATCCACGAAGCTTGGTGACATGTACAAGGCTGCCGCTACAGAAGCGTACAAGCCCTATGAAAAGTCTTTCGCCGCTTTCGGTGTAAAGACCCCTGCAGTATAATTTATTTTATTTCCTCCCAAGACTTGGTGCCCGTCGGTTTGTCCGGCGGGCATTTTTTATTGGAGGGTAATTTCCACCGGCACGTGATCAGACGGCTTTTCATGGCCACGTACTGATTTGTGAATGCAGCTGGCGATGAGCCGATCAGCAGCCTGGGCCGAAAGCAACAAGTGGTCAATGCGGATTCCGTTGTTTTTTTGCCAAGCCCCGGCCTGATAATCCCAAAAACTGAAATCACCTGATGCGAGTGGATTGAGGGCGCGGAAACTTTCGGTGAAGCCCAAATGTTTCAGACTTTCAAATTCTGCGCGTGACTGCGGCAGGTAGAGCGCATCGTTAAGCCAGTTCTGTGGATGTCTTGCGTCAACTGCTGCAGGTATGATGTTGTAATCGCCTGCGAAAACCAGTGTTTCTTCTTTGGCCAATTGCAATGCGGCGTAATCATGCAAGCGCTGCATCCAGCGGAGTTTGTAGTCATATTTCGGACCGGGTGTAGGATTTCCGTTCGGCAAATATAGCCCGCAAACCCGCACAGCAAATTCGCCATCAATCACCGTTGCAGCAATGAACCGTGCCTGCTCATCCGTTTCATCGCCGGGCAAGCCTTTTTGGACGTCCTCCATCGGCAAGCGGGAGAGCAGGGCGACACCATTGTAGGTTTTCTGGCCGTGAACCGCCGAGGCGTATCCCAGTTCTTCAAAATGCGCCGCCGGAAAAGCGTGATCTTCGCATTTGATTTCTTGAAGGCAAACCACATCAGGCTTTTCAGCCTTCAGCCATTCAGTCACCTGATCAAGGTGAGCCTTGATTGAATTGACATTCCAAGTGGCGATGCGCATGGCGTTAAAACGAAAAACTCGTACCACAGCCACACGAAGACTTCGCCTGCGGGTTGTTCACCTTGAAGGCTTGGCCCATGAGATTATCTTCGAAATCCAGCACCGATCCATCAACATAAAGCATCGACACATTGTCGACCAGCACAGTTGCGCCATCAAGCTGAAACGCCAGATCCTCAGGCTCTCGTGATTGTGCGATGATGAATTCATATTGGAACCCGGAACATCCTCCGCCATTTACGGCAAGGCGCAGGGCAGCTGCTGAGTCGCCACCTGTGATCTTCAGGATGCGTTGTGCGGCAGCTGGTGTTACGGTGAGATTTGGAGTCGTCATGGATGGAATCTTGGGTGAGTGGCGTGAAATGTCAAGGGCGGGGTTGATAGTATGACGGGGAGCTTAGCGCCATTTGCCTGCCACGCCAACAAAAGTCGTGGCCGTTTGGTGCCTGAACCTGAAATGCCGCCACGTTCGTGTTTCGCACGGGACCGGGACCGCTTGGTGCATTCCTCTGCTTTCCGTCGGTTGAAGCACAAGACGCAGGTGTTTGTGTATCATGAGGGCGACCATTATCGCACAAGATTGACCCACACAATCGAAGTGGCGCAGATCGCGCGCGCCATTGGACGGGCTCTGCATGTGGATGAAGACCTGACCGAGGCTTTGGCATTGGCGCATGATTTGGGGCACACACCGTTTGGGCATGCGGGTGAGCGCGCCCTTGATGGTTTGATGAAGCAGCATGGCGGCTTTGATCACAACGCACAGTCACTTCGCATCGTCACGCGGTTGGAACGCCGCTACGCCCAGTTTGATGGCTTGAACCTGACGTGGGAGACGCTGGAAGGGCTGGTCAAACACAATGGTCCGCTCACGGACGATTCTGGCCATGCCATTGGCAAGTATCGGGAGCAGGGGCTTCCTGCCGCAATTATTGAATATTCCGAAGCGCATGATCTGGAATTGTCGCGCTACGCTTCGATTGAAGCGCAAGTCGCTGCATTGTCTGACGACATAGCATACAATGCGCATGATATTGACGATGGCTTGAGAGCAGGGTTGTTCAAGGTAATTGATCTTGGCGACATTCCTTTGGTGGGCACCGCACTTGCCGAAGTATTGAAGCTCTATCCTGACCTTGAGCACAACAGGTTGGTGCACGAAACCGTGCGGCGTGTGATTTCGGCCATGGTGCAGGATGTGTTGGCGCAATCGAAGAAAAATCTGGCTGGTGCGAAACCGAAATCCGTTGAAGACGTGCACAACGCAGGGCAAGCGCTGGTGCAGTTTTCGGCACAGATGCGAGAGTATAACCGGATATTGCAGCAGTTCCTGTCGCAACAAATGTATCGCCATCCGCGTGTCATTGACATTATGAGCAGGGCGCAGCGGGTGATTGCTGATCTGTTCAATGCCTACATGAACGATGAAAAACTGCTTCCCAAAGAGTGGCGGGAATTGGCGGGTGTGGGTGAGAAACGGCATAGCTCCCGGCAGGTTTGCGATTTCATTGCGGGCATGACAGATCGTTACGCGCTCGACCAACACAAGCGCTTGTTTGACCTCGACCCGCTTTTCCGTTAGGGGCGGGCATTCCTTATTTGGTTGATTGACATGAATATTTTTGCAGAATTCCAGGCCCATGTCGTGGCCGCTGTCCACGCGTTGCAGAGTGAAGGCAAGTTGCCCGTAGCGCTTGATTTGTCGAAGCTTGCAGCAGAGCCACCACGCGATGTGAGCCACGGTGACGTAGCGACAAATGTTGCGATGGTGCTTGCCAAACCGGCAGGAATGAATCCGCGCGCTGTTGCAGAAATGGTCGTCGAAAAACTTAGCGCTGCGCCTGATGTTGAGTCGCTTTCTATTGCTGGTCCGGGCTTCATCAATGCGAAATTAAAAGCGTCGGTTTGGCCTCGTGTGTTGACGGCGGTGCTCACCGAGCAAGAGAAATTTGGACGTTCTGAGTTCGGCCAGCATCGCAAGGTCAACGTTGAATATGTATCTGCCAATCCCACAGGACCATTGCATGTGGGCCATGTGCGCGGTGCGGTTTTTGGCGATGCGCTGGCTTCGCTGCTGGATGCAACGGGTTATGACGTGACGCGGGAATATTACATCAATGACGCGGGCGGGCAGGTTGATGTTTTGGCGCGGTCTGTTCACTTGCGTTATCTCGAAGCGCTTGGCGAAGATATTGGTGAGATCCCGGCGGGGCTTTATCCCGGGGATTATCTGGTCCCTGTTGGCCAGGCATTGGTTGCCGAGTTTG
>CAXTLE010000037.1:0-14355 GCA_964244855.1 uncultured Aestuariivirga sp.
ATGCGGCCTTTCAGTTTTCCGATCATGCGAATTCTTTCATGGGTGTGTATCCGGTGCGATGACTTCGACCGAGGGGAAATAGCTGCGGTAACGTGCCTGATCGCGAGTCAAAATACGATATCCCTTGGTGGCAGCATGAGCGCCAATCAGGAAGTCTGGCAAAAGACGATCTCGTGATCCACCAGAACGTCGATAGGCCCGATAGGCGCGGCCCGCCAAATAAGCAGCATCCCAAGGTATTTCTTCAAGAACGGAGCCCATCGACTGGAACGCTTCGAGCGTTTCTTTTTGCGAGGTAAAATGACCACCCACTTCAGCAAACACAATCGTGTTCACAACCAATTGGTCTTCCGCCTTGCAGGCCAAGAATTTCTGCGACGCCCAATCACACCAAGTGGCGTCCCGCAGAATAATGTCAAACAGAACGTTTGAATCCGGGATCGTTTTCATCTTGGCTGTAACCCCGCAACTCTTCCATGATCTCGTCAGTCGTCATATTGGCGAAATAAGGATCAATTTTTCCCTCACGCCGCATACGGTCTCCAAATTCTCCGAGCACGCGAACAGCGCGCTGACCCGCATTCTCGTTTACATCAGGTTTTGGCACATCCAAAATCACAGCCTGCCCCTCCTCGCGAAAACCAACTTCATCGCCCGGCGCTATACCCAGCCGATCCCTGATATACTTCGGAACTGTCACCTGACCTTTGGATGTGATGCGCATGGTAATACCTCGGTGGTATTACTGGCACGTACAAGCGAACAAGTCAAGAACGCGCGAGAATATCCTTGAGCCGTTGTGACCCACGATGATGTGCGTGGCAGATGGCGATTGCCAGCGCATCGGTCGAATCTGCCGTTTTCATTTCAGCGCGGGGCAGCAGCAGTTTGACCATGTGTTTGACCTGAGTCTTGTCGGCATGTCCTGCGCCGACAACGGATTTTTTCACCGTGTTCGGCGCGTATTCCGAGACAGGAATTTTGCAAAAAGCGGGAGCCAGCATCACCACGCCTCTCGCCTGCCCCAGTTTCAAGGTGGCACGCGCATCGGTGTTGACGAAGGTTTCTTCGATTGCCGCTTCGTCAGGGGCGAATTCTTTCAGTACACGGAGGACTTGCTCGTGGATTTGTAGCAATCGTTCGGCGAGAGGTGCTTCGGCATCGGAATGCACGGCCCCATCGGCCATGTAGATTAGCCGTGACCCTTCTGACTCTATCACGCCCCAGCCGGTGTTGCGCAGGCCTGGATCGAGCCCGATGATGCGGACCATCAGCCGCTCAACTTTTCCATCACATCATCAGGAATATCGGCATTGGTGAAAACATTTTGCACGTCGTCATCTTCGTCCAGAGCGTCAACCAGCTTCATCAGGCTTTCGGCCTTTTCAAAATCCAGTGGCGACATGACATTCGGCTTCCAAACGATTTTTACGGATTGCGCCTCACCGAATTTTGCGGCGAGTGCTGTGGATACTTCGTTGATGCTTTCGAATGCACAGGTCACCACGTGAACATCCTCACTCGTCGCATCATCAGCACCTGCATCAATTGCGGCTTCCATGATGGCGTCTGCGGTGATCTTGCCAAGTGGATAGACGATCTCGCCCACGCGGTTGAACATGAAGGACACAGATCCGGTTTCACCCATGTTACCGTTATATTTGGCGAAGGCGGCCCTAACCACAGGTGCCGTGCGGTTGCGGTTATCGGTCAGCGCTTCGACGATCACAGCTGTGCCACCCGGGCCATAGCCCTCATATCGCACAGTCTCGTAATTTGCGGCATCGACGCCTGACGCTTTCTTGATGGCGCGTTCAATATTATCCTTAGGCAGGTTTTCGGCGCGGGCGTTTTGTATGGCGAGGCGGAGACGCGCATTCGAGTCAGGATCGGGCACGCCCGCTTTGGCCGCCACGGTGATTTCGCGCGCCAGTTTCGAGAATATCTTCGACCGCATCTTGTCCTGCTTGCCCTTGCGGAACATGATGTTTTTATATTGTGAATGGCCGGCCATGGAAAATCCTCGCGTGTTGTTCTGTGCATATAGCCAAGCCCGCCATTGTCACGCAACCGTCTGCTTAACCTCGCATTAAGGCAGTTCGTTCACCATGCTTGGCAGTGTTATGCGTTTGTGTGTGGAGTTTGCGTGATGTCGGCAGTTTTGAAGCCCGTAGTGGAACGTTTTTCATTCGACGGTGAAGCCGTTGGTGCAGCCGGGGCTGCAGCCTTACGAAAGGTGAAGTCATTGGCAGAAGCCGCACCACAAGGCCGACTTTTCGCGGCCATCGCAACGCTCGCAGACAACAGCGGCAAAGCTGCCGCAGAATATGAAGCCGCAAGTCTCGCCACCTTGCGTCTCGAAACCGAAGAAGCCGAAGCGCGTCTCGCACGCGGCACCCGCATGGTGCATCGTTTGAAAGAAGCGCTGGGAGCTGAAGTGGCTGTGCCATTGCCGGACTTTATGCGGCGGGGCTAACGCTTTTTCCCCTGCTTGCGCCAAATTGTCGTGTAGCCATTGGAACCACCCAGTTGCTTGATCACCCGGAAACGGGACTGAAGGTAGATCATGACATCGTCTGGTAAAGTTACGGGGCCCATGGGTTCCGTAATCGAAACTTCCCACGCGTCATCGAGATAAACCCGCGCGACAATCTCACCTGCTGGCACGCGAAATCGATACGTCAGAAACCGGTAGTCCTGCTTCAACTTGCCGCCGAACACGATGGTGTCACGACTGTGGGTGATGGAAATCGGCAGGTCGTCGTCCTCGGTTGAATTGCTGCCTTCGAGATTGTCGCTCATCGACCTTTCTTGATCCTTGCAATCGCTACTTCCTGCATGTTCCCCGGCAGCATTTGCATGAACTCAATACGGTTGCCATCCGGGTCTTTGATCCAGCATTGATTGTTGCCATCGAGGCCCAGCTTGGCGGCGCGGAACAGTGGCACGCCTGCGGCAGTCAAAGCTACAGCCGTGTCGGCAATGTTGTTTACTTGAAGGCAAACATGATGCATCGATGTTGTATCTTCATCTGGTGCAACATCACCTTTTCCACGCGGGAAGAGTTCGACAAATTGCGTATCTGTGACGCGGAGATAAACCAGCATGAGTTGGCCATCTTCCTGGTCAATGCGCATCATCTCTTCGAAACCCAGCGTGTCGCGATAGAACGCGAGGGAACGTTCGAGGTTATGCACCTTGAGAGCCCAGTGGGCGATTTGTGAAATGCCGAGATTCATGATTTTTCCTTTACCAACCGTCAAAACCTGTTGCCGCCAACATGCCACCCACGCGAATGGGGGCCACACGTTTGGCCAATCCTGAAATATCATCGGTCTCGACAATCAAGCCAGCAACTGTCGCTTCACCTTCAGCAGGCTTCATGCGCTCAATCGGCAACTTGCGCAAAAACCGTTGCAACGGCTCGGCTTTGTCCATGCCGATGACAGAGTCATAATCACCACACATGCCCGCGTCAGTTTGATAAGCTGTGCCACCTTTCAGCACATGATGATCAGCGGTCGGTGTGTGGGTATGTGTTCCCACAACCAAGCTCGCACGGCCATCGCAGAAATGCCCCATGGCCATTTTTTCCGACGAGGCTTCCGCATGAAAATCCAGAATGATGGCATCGCAATCGCGGCCCAGTTTGCAGGACTCGAGTGCACGGTCAACTGCGGGAAACGGATCATCCAATACTGGTTCAACCATCACACGGCCCATGGCATTGATCACCAAAACGCGGCGGCCCATATTGGTTTCAAACAAGGCAGATCCTGCACCGGGACAACCTGCTGGCCAATTGATGGGGCGGATCATGCGGTCTTCGCGGGCGATGAAAACAAGTGCCTCACGCTGATCAAAAGAGTGATTGCCGAGTGTTACAACGTCAGCTCCAGCCTCGCGCAATTTCAGAAAAATATCTTCGGTTATGCCAAAACCATGGGCCGCGTTCTCGCCATTTACAACCACAACATCAGGCTTCAACTGTTCACGCAAAATCGGCAGATGATGATACACGGCCTCGCGGCCAGACTTTCCCACCACATCACCCAAAAACATCAACCGCACGCAAAAACACCTTTTTCAGTCATGACAAAATCCAAAGCTTGGTCATGGCTGTCATGGGGCACGGAGTCAACTTCTTGCGCAGCGTAAGCCACGCCAATGGCGATGATGGTTTTTTTCGCCCGCAGCAGTTCCAACGTGCGGTCATAGAATCCGCCACCATAGCCCAAGCGATAACCGCGACGGTCAAACGCCATCAGCGGCACCAGCAGCACGTCAGGTTCAACCAATGGCGCATCATCCATTGGCCTTGGAATATCCCACACACCGGGCGTTGTCGGTTCACCGGGAAGCCAACGCCGGAAAATCAAGGGTTCTCCCAGCGCAATCACAATTGGCAAACAGGTGGTCCAACCCTCACCGGCGAGTCTACCCAAAAGTGGCCTTGCATCGATTTCGCTCTTATAGGGGAAGAAGGCAGATACAACTTTGCAGGTAGTCGTCGGCTGAACCGGAAACAGGTGACCTGCCAATTGCAGCGGTGCCTGGTCTTTCAAATTAACATGCGCGGCGTTGCGGGCTTTGGCCGCAGCCTTTCGGGCTTCGGCTTTGATGTCTTGCAGTTCTGTCATGTCGCCCGTGCTCAGATAAAAGGTGGCGACCCGCGAGAGCCGTGGGAACCAACGATCCCTGGTCCCTACTTGCGTAGGTGGGGGCCGTGTGCGCCGGACCACGATCCAGCACAGGGACAGCTCCCAAGATAATCGTTTATAGGCCCTGGGAAATTAGGGTTCCACACGAGAGCCGCAGCATCGCCACGGCAACATATAGGCGCTTGTGCGCCCGAATGAAAGGGTGCCCGCCCCGCCGTGTTGGCAAAGCGGGCTGTTTGATTTTATCGGTTTGCAAACAGCGTGATCAGCCGTTGGACTTGGTTTTCTTGCCCATCAGCGACTTTGGCTTTTTTTTGCGCTTTGCAGCGCCATCATCATCACTGTCTTCAGCGTTATGATCATCGTTGCCAGCTGCGGCACCGCTGTCGTCATTGCTGTCATGACCAGCACCGTCATCATTGCCGCCGCCATCGTTGTCATCACCGCTATCGCCTTCGCCATCATTGTCGGCCAGCATTTGCAGACCGTGATAAAAAGGCTTGGCTGTTGGCGTGGCCTGGTTTTCGACTGGTGTAGCGGCGAAACTTGTGGTTGCTGCCACAAAAACAAAAGCAACGGATGCAAGAAGTACATTTTTCATATTCGAATCTCCTCAGGCTGAACTGCCTTGAAAGTGAACATGCCGGAAACCGCCTGACAGCAGGCGGACAGTATCTGTCAGCAAATTGTCAGCTTACTTCGCGAGCTCTTCGAGTTTTTCCGCCGCAATATCAAGCGCGCGCGAGAAGTTGTCTTCCAGCGACTTGATCTGGCCAAGTGCGGTGTTTCGCGATTCGCGCAGTGACTGATTATCGGCTTCCAGCGTTTCCATGCGGCGCGTGGCTTCCGACAAGCGGTCTGCCACCATCAAGCCTGCCATAACCAATTGCCGGATATCGCCAATTGCACCAACGCTTTGACGGATGCGGCCCACCTCGGTGTCGAGCAATTTTGCCAGTTCCTTCAGGTGGTCTTCTTCACCATCCGGGCACTGCATGGTGTAAGGGCGGCCAGCGATATTGACGACGACATTCGCCATTATTCGCCTCCACTGTTCGAATAGAGCACGGCGCGAATGCGCGAGACAGCAGAATCAATCTTGCCCGCCGCCTTCTTTGACGTGTCTACCAATTCAGCAGCTTTGGCCCGCACACGACCTAAATCCGTGTCCAGTTGTTGCCGCTCGACTTGCAAGCTAACTGCTTGTTTTTCAAGCACTTCGAGCCGCAACATGGTTTCGCGGCGGTGTGTGGTGGTCTGCTCAACTTTTGCGATGGCGCGTTCAAAACGCACCAGTGCTTCATCAAATTTTCGAGCCTCAGTCATGGTTGCCCCTATAAGACCAATATGCCCAGAATGCAAATTCTCAAGTCATCCTAACGTGTTGCACGATAGTCCTGATTTGCAGGAGAAGCAAACGCGTATAAATTGCAGAACTCAAAAGATTGACTCGTCTTGGCCAGACGGTATCTAAGGCGGCTCTGACCCGTGTTTTTGAAGGAACTTCCCCATGACCGTTGACCCCAAAATCATGGCCAATGCCATTCGCGCCCTTGCAATGGACGCCGTGCAAAAGGCCAATTCAGGACATCCCGGTGCGCCCATGGGACTGGCCGACGTTGCAACCGTGCTGTTCTCGAAATTCCTGAAGTTCGACCCCACTGCCCCGCATTGGCCGGACCGGGACCGCTTCATTCTCTCGGCAGGGCATGCCTCAATGCTGCTCTACTCCTTGTTGCACCTCACCGGATACAAGGACATGACCATCGAGCAGATCAAGAGCTTCCGGCAATGGGGTTCAATCACAGCAGGCCACCCGGAATATGGCCATGCCACGGGCATTGAAACCACCACCGGGCCGCTGGGCCAGGGCATTTCCAATTCTGTGGGTTTTGCCATTGCAGAGCGTCACCTCAACGCCAAATTCGGCGACGGGCTGATGCAGCACAAGACATATGTGATTTGCGGTGACGGCTGTCTGATGGAAGGTATTTCGCAGGAAGCAATAGGGCTTGCCGGGCATCTCAAACTTTCCAACCTGATTGTGATTTGGGACGACAACAACATCACCATTGATGGTCGCGTATCGATGTCGGATTCGACCGATCAGGTGAAGCGCTTTGAAGCGAGTGGCTGGAAGACGATTCGCTGCAATGGGCTTGACCAGACTGATGTGGAACGCGCACTGACCGAAGCACAGACGTCTGATCGTCCTGTAATGATCGCCGCCAAAACCATTATCGGTTTTGGTTCTCCCAACAAGAAAGATTCATACCAAGCCCACGGTTCACCGCTGGGCGATGCTGAAATCGCATTGGCTCGCAAAGAGCTGGGTTGGGATGCTGCACCCTTCGTGATCCCCGCTGACATTCTCAGCGCATGGCGCGCGGTAGGTGCACGCGGTGCTGATGCACGAAAAGCCTGGGAAGGTCGTCTGGCTTCGTCTGACCAAAAGGCCGAAATCACCCGACTGTTCAGCGGCGATTTGCCCGCTGGTTTTGGCGCTGCCATTTCCGACTACAAGAAAGCTCTGGCGAAAAGCCCGCCATGGATCGCCACTCGCAACTCCTCGCAGAATGCACTGGATGTGATCAACCCCGCGGTTCCCGAAACCGTGGGCGGTTCCGCCGATCTCACGGGTTCCAACAACACCAAATCGAAGGATTTGAAAGTGTTGTCCGCGGCTGATTACGCAGGCCGTTACATGCATTGGGGCATCCGCGAACACGGCATGGCCGCCGCAATGAACGGCATGGCGCTGCATGGTGGCGTCATCCCCTATGGCGGTGCATTCTTCTGCTTCACCGACTATTGCCGACCGTCGATGCGGCTGGCGAGTTTGATGGGCATTCGCTCGATTTTTGTCATGACACATGACTCAATTGGCTTGGGCGAAGACGGCCCGACCCACCAACCGGTTGAACATCTGGCCGCGTGCCGCGTGATCCCCAACCACATCGTCATGCGCCCCTGCGATGCGGTGGAAGCCGTGGAGTGCTGGCAGATCGCATTGGAAAGCAAGACAACGCCATCGACGTTGGTGCTGACTCGGCAGAAGCTGAAACCAGCACGTTTGACTTATTCAGCGAAAAACCTGTCTGCCCAGGGCGCTTACGAAATCGCGTCACACGCCAAGAAAACCAAAGCCGTGATCTTCGCCTCAGGCAGCGAAGTCGAAATCGCCATCGCTGCGAAAGAACTGCTCGACAAAAAAGGCATCAACACCCGCGTCGTCTCAGTGCCATCCATGGAACTGTTTGAGCGCCAAGGCAAAGCCACCAAAGCAAAAGTCATGGGCACAGAAAAAATCCGCATCGCCGTAGAAGCAGGATTAAGACAAGGCTGGGACCGCTTCATCGGCACAGAAGGCAGCTTCATTGGCATGACAGGGTTTGGAGCGAGCGCGCCTGCGGAAGTGCTGTACGAAAAATTCGGCATCACGGTAAAAGCGGTTGTGAAGGCTGCAAGTAAATAGGCAAAATTAGGCTTGGAGGTGTCGTCAATGTTGAGTGCTTCTCAACCCACCAGCAAGTACGCCATCTCTTTTATTTTCATCACCGTGTTTTTGGACATGCTGGGTTTCGGCGCTGAACCTGATTTACGGCTATTTCGTTTTGCCTGAAACCTTGCCACCGGAAAAACGCTGCGCTTTTGAATGGGTGCGGGCAAATCCCTTTGGTACTTTCAAGGTTTTCAAAAGCTACACCGGGGTTTTGCCATTGGCCTTGGTCTTCTTCGTGTATTTCTTCGCATCCGCAGTTTATCCGGCGATTTGGCCGTTCTGGGGTATCGCGAAATTTGGCTGGAGTGAACTGGTCATCGGCCTTACTTTGGCGGCGTTCGGAATTGTCACAGCGGTGTTTCAGGGCGCTCTTACCGGTCCTGCTGAAAGGCGATTTGGGCCTGGCAATGTTGTGATGATCGGGCTGTTGTCATCGGTCATCGCTGTCATCGGTTATGGGTTGGCACCGGGCATTGTGGCTGTGGTCATCCTGTTTGTCGTGCATGGCCCCGAAGGCTTTGTGCACCCCATGTTGGCGGCGCCGATGTCGAAGGCTGTTCCTGAAGATGCGCAGGGCGAATTGCAGGGTGGCATATCGTCGATCATGGCGGTAGCGATGTTGTTGGGCACGGTGTTTTTCTCGCAGCTGTTTTCTTGGTTCGCCAAGCCCAATGCGATTTTGCAATCGCCCGATGTGGCGATGTATGTGGCGGCAGGATTTCTGGCTTTGACGCTGCTGATATTTCTGCGCGTCAGAAAATAATCCTTGACGGAGAGAGTTTAGTGTTCTATATATGTTCCGACCGGTTGGGCTTTGCCCCAGCTGATTGACATCGTGAATCAGTGCCCCGTTGCCCGGGCCGAATGTGGCAACAGCGTCCCGGCCGCTCAAGTCTCAGCCGGAACCCGGTGGGCGGTTGTTCTGGACCCACCCGCATCGTCATCCCCGCGAAAGCGGGGAACCAGACTTTCGGCCAGCGAGAGTGTGGAAAGTCTGGATTCCCGCGTTCGCGGGAATGACGGGGTTAGAGGATTGTCATTTTCAGGCCTTTTTGCTCCGCTCTTGGTTCAGCTGAAACAACCGTGCCAAAATCTCGTCTTCGGTGAGCTTGCCCGCCCGCCAGTCATCGCCCCAGCCGTAGGCTTCGGCCACTGCTTCATCCAGCGCCTTGTGGGCATTGTCCAGCCAAGCAGGGCGGGCATTGTAAAGTTTGGTGAGGGTGCGGTTTTTGAGTTCCGTCGCTGCGGCTTCGTTCATCGGCAAAATCCGGTCAGGATAACCCGCCACCACCTCCGGCACCCGCTTCACAAGGTCTGGCGGGTTCAACCAGTTTTCGCGGCGTTCATTAAGCAGGGAGGCGGCAGCGGCGATTTTGATGGCGCGGGGATCAGCGGCATAATCGGCAGCGGCGATATTGGGTGTCAGGCCTTCGGGGAAGGGGAAGGTTTCGAAGGTAGTGGACGGCGTGTAGCGGGGATCATTGCCCACGCCGAGAAAGGTTCCCATGCGCAAGGACCAGAGTTCGTGGAACGTGGAATGAAGAATGCCGAAAGTGGTGTCGTCATCGCGGGCGATGGCGAAGGCCGCGCTGTCTGCAATGGCCACTCCATCTAGCCAGACAAAGATGCGATATTTTCCAACCCGTGGAGTGACAATGTAGCGGCTGAGTTTTTCAGTAGCTTTCCTGAGTGCTGCGCCAGATCGGCGGTGTTGCCACCAGTTTTCTCGAACAATAATTTTACGTTTGGAATTTTTGCCATAGTTCAGATATTTCGCCTTTAATGAAGCATATGGCGCTTCGAAAAGGCACGCATCTGCATCTTTAGGGAATGCGGTAAAATCTATGCAGAAGCGTTCTGGTTGACGTTTCAGTATGTTGTTACCATTTAGAATTCGTCGCATAACAGCGCTATTCGGGAGCCCATTTGGATTGACGGGCTTAAGGGCAAGCGTTTTGAACTCGGAATGAAGAAACTCGAATGGACCACCTGTTTCAATACCGCGAATGCAAATATTCAGATTGGAATCAAGTTCCTTGGCTTCTGTAAGATCAAAACCACCAACATTTGCAGTCAGGTCAGATAAAATGCAAGAAACCACTTGACCATTCAGAGTCGACGTTTTCTCCGTGCTTCGATCAAAACAGACTAAAGAAACTCTTACTGCCGCGCCATCAACGGTCCACGGTTCGTCGCTCCATGCGCAGAATATTTTTCCACCTTCAACAATTGGTTTTAAAACTTCTCTATTGGACCCGCCGCGAATAGAATTTGTAGCAACAAGGCCGACGCGAGAGAGTTTTCCAGCAACCAACTGCATCCATGATTTGGCAAACCAGTAGCAAACGAGATCAGCTCCTCCTGGAAGCAGTCCATCCCAAGCTGATCGAAGTGCATTTGCGCTGCCTTCCCCAAGCTCATGCAAGATTTTGCTGCCACCCAAAAACGGCGGATTTCCCACCACCACATCGGCCTTCGGCCATTCCGCCCGTGTGCCATCGTCATTCAATATCGCATCACGGTTTTCGATGGTGCTCAGTGTACGGAGGATGGGATTTCGTGCCGCTTCGAAACCATTGCGGCGCATCCACTGGATTTCGCCGATCCAGACGGACACCCTCGCCAGTTCTGCGGCATAGGCGTTGAGTTCGATGCCCAGCACAGCTTCCGGCCCGATGGAGGGAAAACCACGGGGCAGCCCCAAGGCTTCGGCTTCCAGATTGACCTTGTGTTCGATGTTCTTGAGTTCGAGCAGAGAGAGATAAAGAAAATTGCCAGAGCCGCAGGCAGGGTCCAGCACGCGGAAGGCCTTGAGTTTTTCGAGGAATGTCTGGTGCAGTTTTTCGGCTGCTGCTTTTGCCTTGGTGCTGGCGGTGAGTTCAGCGCCTTTCAGCAATTTGGTTTTTGTGGCCTTGGGGGCGTTGTCGAGCAGGGCTGTGATTTTGGTTTTCACCTCGGCCCATTCGGCCAGCAGCGGCTCCACAATCACTGGATTGACGATCATCATGATCTTGTCGCGGTCGGTATAATGGGCACCAAGCTGGCTGCGCTTGTCAGGGTCGAGACCGCGCTCAAACAATGTTCCCATAATGGAGGGGTCCACGTCCGACCAATCGAGCTTTGCAGCCTCGATCAAGTCTTCAATGTCTGGCTTGGTCAGCGGAAAGGCCAGATCGGAATCAAACAAGCCACCGTTGAACCATTCGACAGATTCAAAGCCCACCTTGCCGCCGGATTTCATGGCGGTGAACAGGTCTTTCGCATTGCCTTCAAAGTCCGACGCCTTATGCAGGCAGAGTTTCAACATGCGCTCAAACATCTTGTTCGGCAGCAGGTTAACGTCTTCGGCGAACATGCAAAAGACCAGACGGTTGACGAAATGCGCCACGTCCTCGGCATTGTACTTGCGGTCACGCAGTCTTTGGGCGATGGCGGCGAATTTCTGTGCCGCTTCTTCGGTCAAAAGCTGGCGGGTCTTTTCCGGCTTCAGGCGTTCAGGGTCAAGGAAGGCGTGGCGCAGCAGGTCGCGCTTTCCGGCATCGCGTAAATCTTCGAGGGTGAGCTGATAAGATTTATGGACGGTGTTGGTCCAATTGGTGTGGATATGGATTTGGTCCATGTCCGAGACAATCAGCAGCGGTGGATTGTCCAGTGCCAGCGCATATTGCCGGAGTTGCGCCAGTGCGGCGTTCAGGTCTTTGCGCTTGCCCTTGTATTCCCAGCCGAAACAATTCTCGCGCCACACGTCGGCCCAGCCTTCACCGCCGGAGGTTTTGGAGGCGCCTTTTTCGAAGGTGAACCATGTGCCCTTGGGGTCTGCCGTTGTGGGGTCCAGAATGTCGAGCAGGCGGCAAAGGTCGTTAAAATGTGATTGCGAGGCTGAACGCTCTTTCAGTTCAACATCACGCCACTTTTCGATGAAGGCTTGCGGAGTCATGTTGTGGTTGGTAACGAATGATGCGGTGTTGTGCAATGGCGAAGGCCCCACCCCCGGCCCCTCCCCGCAAAGCGGGTAGGGGTGAAGGAAGAACAGGAACAAATATCCATGATCCGTCATAGCGTCGTATTCGCCCTCAAACACGCCTCTGGTTCTGCCGCTGAAAAAGACTTTCTTGATGCGGCTGATGTGCTTGCTGATATTCCGGGTGTGCACAAGTTTGAAAAGCTCAGACAGACCAGTTTGAAGAATGACTACGCTTTCGGCTTCTCGATGGAGTTTGAAAGTCAGGCTGCTTACATGGTTTACAATGATCATCCGTGGCATGTGGCTTTTGTGCGTGACCGCTGGATTCCGGAGGTTGTTCGCTTCATGGAAATTGATTACGTGGCGCTATGAAGCTTGCCGCGATCACCTACGTCGTGCGGGACTATGACGAGGCCATTTCCTGGTTCACCCATGTGCTGGGGTTTGTGCTTCAGGAGGATTTAGCGCTCGGCGATGACAAGCGCTGGGTGCGGGTTTCAACGCCCGGCGGGGAGACGTCATTGCTTCTGGCCAAGGCTGATGGCGCGAATCAGCTTGCTGCGGTGGGCCACGCTGCTGGTGGGCGCGTCGGCTTTTTTTTGCATGTGGAAAATTTTGAGGTGACGCATTCGCAATTACTCGCGCAAGGCGTGCAGTTTCGGGAACTGCCGCGGCATGAAAGCTATGGAACGGTTGCCGTGTTTGACGATCTTTATGGAAATGGCTGGGATTTGATCGGGCCGCTCTCAACAATGCCTGTTCGTTAAGGTTCTGGAAACCATAAATCCAATACCCTTCCAGCATTGAGGGGCGACAATGGCATTTGCAGCAAGACGAGAAAATCACGTAGAATCGGTAAAGCGCACGTTTTCCGAAATGATTGCTGAGTTGCAGGCAGGTCACAGGTCGCCTGCAAAGCCTGCATCGCATCTCAGGTCCGTTCCAGCGACGATACCCGCACAACCCGCAACTGTCACATTGCCTGAACCCATCAGGCTGAGAGCTGTGGATTTGCAGCGTCGGCAAAACCTGTTGGTCTCTCATGTCAATCGCAATTTGCCGACGGGCTGCCATGTTTTGGCCTGGAGCATATTGCCAAGTGAATTATTTCAATCAGAACTCGGTCGCTTCCTGATGATCGCATTTGATTTCCATGCCTGCGGACCGGAGAACACGCTGCTGCTGCCCGCGTCAGCAAGCGGTGCAAAATATCTTTCACTGCCGCGGCATCCATTGGTGACGGTGGCAGCCCATGTCGATGACGCGGCAAAACGTATTCACTATTTGCGTGAAAAAGTAGTGGCAGATCACAAGCGCACGGTGGATGCCATGCAGCACGGCGATTTAACTGAAATGTTCAAGAGCAGCGATCGACAAATGTCTTACCGTCAAACGCTGTCAGACGCAGCATGTGATATTGCGGAAACGGCCTTCGGGCAAAACATTTGGGATTGCCACGAAACGCATTTCCGCAAGTTGATACAGTCGCTCTGAAATATTCTTAAGCGGCGATGTGCGTGCTGCCTTGCAACCTTGCAATTTCGTCCTTTAGCCTGAGCTTTTTCCGTTTGATTGCGGCAATTTCGTTGTCCGTCGAGGCTGGGTGATCGATGGCTTCCGCCAGCTCCGTTTCCAGCGCACGATGTTGTGCCATAAGCTCTGCAAGGGTGTGTGAAGTCATCGATTGCCTCCGGTTGAAAATGAGGGGCCGATATTCAAATCGGACGACGCGCGTCCGTCGTCAACTTGACATAAAAATGGGGGCTTGTCGAACGCTGTTCAAGGGCATAGTTGATTTCCCATCGGGAAAACGAGGGACAATCATGGATGCGCTGCAACAGGTTCAGCTACGGGTGAAACTGCGCCAGCTCGCGCAAGAACATGCGGACCTTGATGCTGCGATTGCAGCCCTCGAACATTCAGGCTCATCGGACCAGTTGCGCCTGCGGCGCTTGAAAAAGACCAAGCTGGCGTTGAAGGACCAGATCATCACCATCGAAAACCAGCTTATTCCTGATATTATTGCTTAAGACGAAATGTAAACTGTTGAACTCAAGTATCACTCGCCTCGTCATGCCCGCGTTCGCGCACGACTCTCCGGGGAAAAATCTGTTCAACACGGTTGGGCTGATGAATTGAAACAAACTTTGAAATACTGAACTGTAGTGACACAAAAATGAGGACGAGTATATATGCGCAGACTGGTTCCCTCCCCCTTGTGGGGAGGG
>CAXTLE010000037.1:14455-16066 GCA_964244855.1 uncultured Aestuariivirga sp.
AAAATGAGGACGAGTATATATGCGCAGACTGGTTCCCTCCCCCTTGTGGGGAGGGTTAGGGTGGGGGTCGCTCAGAGCTTTGATTTTGCGGAAAATTCTTTTCTTATTCCAACGTGCTGAGCGACCCCCCTCCCCGACCCTCCCCACAAGGGGGGAGGGAGAAGAATCTTGTTTCCGATTTTCCCCGGACACTCGTGCGCGTTCGCGGGAATGACGGTTGTAACGCAATGCATTCAACATGAGGAACCAAGAATGACCGCTCTCGTCGCTATTATCATGGGCAGCCAGTCTGACTGGTCTACCATGAAACACGCTGCCGATGTTCTGGAGGATTTGGGGATTATCCATGAGGTCGGTATCATTTCGGCTCACCGCACGCCGGACCGGCTGTATGAATTTGCCAAGGGAGCCAAGGCGGCCGGATTCAAAATCATCATTGCCGGCGCTGGTGGTGCCGCACATTTGCCGGGCATGACAGCGGCGATGACGGTGCTACCGGTGTTTGGGGTGCCGGTGGAATCAAAGGCACTGTCGGGGCAGGACTCGCTGTTGTCGATTGTGCAAATGCCGGGAGGCATTCCCGTTGGAACTTTAGCAATCGGCAAGGCCGGAGCGATGAACGCCGGTTTGCTGGCAGCGGCGGTTTTGGCCTTGTCGGACGAGGCACTTTCAACGCGGCTTGAGGCTTGGCGTTTGAAGCAGACCAACTCTGTAGCCTTGGTTCCGAAAGACGAAGCATGAGCGCTGTGAAGTCCCTGCCGCCCGGTTCGACCATCGGTATTCTCGGTGGCGGGCAATTGGCCCGTATGTTGGCTTTGGCCGCGGCACCGCTGGGGCTGAAGTGCCACATCTACGCACCGGATCAAGACAGCCCTGCGTTTCAAGTTTCGGCTGCGCACACAATTGCGCGATATGATGAGCAGGCGGCGCTGACAGTGTTTGCTGCTGCTGTGGATGTGGTGACTTATGAGTTCGAGAATGTGCCGGTGGATACGGTTTCGTTTCTCGAAACTCTGGTTCCTGTCCGGCCAGGTTCGAAAGCACTTGCTGTTGCGCAGGACCGGATCAAGGAAAAGACCTTGGCGCGTCAACTCGGTGCGATGACGGCGGATTTTTCTGCGGTTGAGTCTTTGGGGGATTTGGAAGCAGCGGTGGCGCGGCAGGGCGTGCCCGGTATTTTGAAAACCAATCGCTTTGGTTACGATGGCAAAGGGCAATCGAAGATTTTATCGCAGGCCGATATGGCGGTGGCTTGGGTGGCGATGCAGAATCAGCCGTCAATTTATGAGTCCTTTGTCAATTTCGAGTGCGAAGTCTCGGTTCTGGTGGCGCGTTCGGTAGACGGCAAGGTTGCCTGTTTCGATGTGACGGAGAATGTGCACCGCGATCACATTCTCCACACTTCAACAGTGCCCGCGAAAATCGCTGCCGAACTCGAAGCCGAAGCCGTGTTTGTGGCCCAGCGCATGGCCGAGGCTTTGGATTATGTGGGTGTGTTGGGTGTGGAATTCTTCGTTGGGCACGATGTGCTCTACGTCAATGAAATTGCGCCTCGCGTGCATAATTCCGGGCATTGGACGCAAAACGCCTGTGTGGTCTCGCAGTTTGAAC
>CAXTLE010000038.1:0-16044 GCA_964244855.1 uncultured Aestuariivirga sp.
TCCCTTAAACTATAACAACCGAGGGCGGTGGTACCACGGGTCGCTTCTCCTCTGGAGAAGCTGCCCGAAGGGGGCCGCAATCGAAGGCGATTGCTAGAGATGAGGTCCTTCTCTTACAGCTGCTCCAAAATCGTCTCGGCGCCTGATACGTTGACGCCGCTTTTGTCTTCGACGTTGAGGGCTTTTACCACGCCATTGTCGACGATCATGGAATAGCGTTTCGAGCGTTCGCCCATGCCTGCAACGGTGAGGTCAAAGGCTAGGCCGCAGGCTTTGGCGAATTCGGCATTGCCGTCGGCCAGCATGAGGATTTTGCCTTCAGCGCCGGAGTGTTTTGCCCAGGCGGTCATGACGTGAACATCGTTCACCGAGGTGCAGGCGATGGTGTCGACGCCCTTGGCTTTGATGGCGTCGAGATGGGTGAGGAAGCCCGGCATGTGGTTCATTGAGCATGTCGGTGTGAAGGCACCGGGCACTGCGAAGAGTACCACTTTGCGCCCTGCAAACGCCACGTCGGTTGAGAGTTTTTGCTGACCATCGGCGGTCATGGTGTTGAATTCGACTTTTGGCAGCTGATCGCCGATTGAAATGGTCATGGTGCTTTCCTTTTGCATATGGAGGCGGGTTTAGACCACCGACACGACCTGCTCAAGGGCCTTCCAGCGCGTCATCATCGTGATACGAAGTGGGGTGGCGCGCAGTTCATCCAGGGTTTTTGCCCCCGCGATGTCGATGCTGACAAGGCCTCGCATCAGCATGGCGTCGCCAAAGTAATGCATGGGATTGCCTTCAACGAAAACATCCATGATGGCTTCAGAGGTGTCCAGCAACAATACAGGTTTGCCGTCGCGCATCTCCACGTGGGCTTTTTTGACGGGGCCATCAGTGACCAGTGTCGGCACTTGTTTTTGCCATCCACTGATCAGCGCCTGATCGGCGGAAGCGGCGGCTTTTGGATCAAAGGTCACGTCGGCGTTGAAGGGTGCAGGAATACAGACTTCGTCACAGACGCCGAAGAAGGCTTTGAGTGTGAGTTTCACCGGCTGCGTTATCTCTTGCGGAGTGATTGCAAAGGGAAAGACGACTGATTCTTTGTAACCGATGGTGACGCCGGATGCACTTCTGATGCGGTGTGGCACTGGATAATCGACGCGACTTGCTTTCAGGTTTTCGCCTGATAGTTCGAGTGAAGGCGCAATGCCGCCATCACCGGGAACGCGCCAATAGGTTTTCCAATTCGGCGCAAGCGTGATGAGTAAACCTGACCACCAGCCTTCGCCATCAAAGCCGCCTTGTAAAAGCTTGGCTGACCATGGTTGGTCGGCGGCGAAGGCGTGCCGGGCTGCGGTCAACAGTAGCGGCGCAAAGAGCAGGTGACGTCGTTTCATGGCCACAAATCTAACGTATAAAGCGATCACGTTCCACTCACCTGTGCGTCACTCTTGGTGGTGACGGAAAAAGCCGCTAAACTGCTTTGATGTTTACGTCTCTCAAAGGCAAATTGCTGATCTCCATGCCCGGCATGACCGACACCACTTTCCATGAAAGTCTGGTATATTTATGTGCGCATGGTCCCGAAGGTGCGATGGGGCTCATCATCAACAAACCAATGGCGGGCCTCAATTTCATGGAGCTGGCCGACCGTTTGGATATGAGCAAAACCAAGCAAGAGGTCATGCAGAAATTGGCACAGACGCCGATCTTGATGGGTGGACCTGTAGAGCAGCATCGCGGTTTTGTTCTGCATAGCGACGATTATGTGCAGCAGGATGGAAGCCTGGCTGTGGTGCCCGGATTTAATCTCACAGCAACGCTGGATATTCTGCAGGACATGGCGCGCGGCAAGGGACCGAGGCAATGCGTGATGGCGCTAGGCTACTCCGGATGGTCGCCGGGGCAGCTTGAAAATGAAATGCTGCACAATGGCTGGCTGCATTGTGATGCGGATGCAGATTTGGTGTTTTTACCAGACTGGCCTTCGAAGCATCGGCGGGCGTTAGGGAAGCTCGGGGTTGATCCGCGGATGTTATCGGCCACGGCAGGGCATAGTTAATTCGGATGATTTTGATGTGCGGCTATTCTCCCTCTCCCGCCCTTCGGGCACCCTCTCCCGTCAAAAGGGACGGGAGAGGGCGATAGTCATTTTGTGCCTTCTCCCGTTTCTTCCAACGGGAGAAGGTGGCCGAAGGCCGAATGAGGGGCCACGGGTTACCTCCTCCCCGCCATGCGCTTCTTTTTTGGGGCGTTTGATTTTGCGGTGGCTTTGGCTTTTGGTTTGGTTTTCCTTGTCGATTTTTTGGCTTTTGACTTTGGTTTTTTCACCTCGATTTTCGGGTGATAGACAGAATAGATTGACGGCAGTTCTTCCGGCTCTATGTCCTCCGCATAGGCGTCTTCTTCGTAATCAGAGCGGGGTGCCATCGGTGCTTCGCCAATGGCTGGAATATTTGATTTCTGCGGTTGCGCGTGAACCACGGGCAGCACTGCCAACAGGCCATGAATATCGCGTGCGGCCATGGGTTGGCCCAGCGCAAAGCCCTGCCCCATTTCGCAGCCGAGGTGTAGGAGATGTTGCACCTGGGTTTCTTTTTCGATGCCTTCCGCAATCACTGACATGCCGAGGCTGTGTGCCATGTTGACGACGGATTGCAGGATGATGCCACCCCGGCCTTCCAGGCCATCACCCGTGATAAAACTGCGATCCATTTTCAGTGTATCAAACGCCAGTTCACGCAAGCTTGCGAGATTGGAAAAGCCTGTGCCGAAATCATCGCAGGCAACGCCGATGCCGATGGCACGCAGGCGCTGAATCAAGTGACGCGCACGTTCGGGAAAGCGCATGACGACAGATTCAGTGATTTCGATTTTCACCAGATGCGGCAAGACGCCTTCACGCGCGATCAAGCTGTTAAGACGGTCCATGAAGCCAGTATCGGACAATTGATCGGCCGATACATTGATGGCTATGTAGACCGGTTTGTTGCGCGTCAACACGCGCTGCCATATGCCCATCTGGCGGATGGCTTCGGATAATACCATGTCACCAATTTGGCGGATCATGCCCGCTTGCTCGGCCATGCTGATGAATTCGGCTGGTTGCAACAAGCCGCGTGACGGATGACGCCAACGGGCGAGCGCTTCAAGACCCACCACATCCCGCGAATAGAGCAGCATGATCGGCTGATAATGCACTTCGATTTCATGACGTTCGATGGCGCGGCGCAGGTCATTTTCGAGGGCCACGTTTTCGGCGCGATCGTCTGTCAGGTCATCCCGGAAGGTGGCAATGCTGCGGGGACCTTCGGCTTGCGCCTGATGCAAGGCGGTTTCGGCTTGTTGTTGCAGGATGGCGGCTGATGCTTTTGTGGAACTGCTCAGCGATATGCCGACGGAGGCCGAGAGATAAACATCCTGCGACAGCACGTGAATGGGATCGGACAATTTGCCCATGATCTCTTCCGCCAAAGTTTCAGCGTCGCGACCATCGATTGCTTCCACATGCATGACGGCAAAGCGGCTGCCGGACATGCGGGCAACACTTTCATCTGACTTGATGCATTCGGAAATGCGTTGTCCTGCCGCCATCAAAAGTTGGTCACCCAAATCCGGTCCAAGGCCTTCGTTGAGAATTTTGAAGCGTTCGATGCCAATCATCAAAATGCGACGGGGCAGTGCCAAAGGTTTTGAAATATCTTGTTCGACACGGTCGACAAACAGTGCGCGGCTTGGAAGGCCCGTCACAGGATCGTGGATTGACTCGTTGATCAGGCGGTCCTCAGTTTGCTTGTTTTTGGTGATGTCCGTCAGCGTGCCGATAAGACGTGCTGGAACACCGCCGGCACCCGGCAATGCGCGGGCGCGGAGCGAGAACCAGTGATAGGCACCGCCTGAATCGCGCAGTCGCAATTCCTGTTCGACAAAATTTCCGGCTGTTTGCGTGCGAAGATCAAGCGCCTTGCGATAGGCCATCTCATCTGCGGGGTGCAGCAGTGCTGCAAACCAGCGGGCGGCGGCGGTGGCGCGCAATTTTTCTGTGGGGTGACCCAGGCTGCGCGCCAGTTCAACGCCCACATCGAGTGTCTGCTCCTGCGGTTGCCAATCCCAAAGGAAATGTTGCGCACCTGTAAGTGCCAGGCTGCGGCGCGAGGAATCCTGCAGATAAGGTTTGGAGAGAAACCCCTGCGCAAATGCCAGCCGCAACGATACAAAGGCGAGTATGCCAACCACCGCCGTCAAACCCGCAAGGGCGGCTGAATGCCAAACCGGTGATTGGCTGTCACCGACAATGGCGACCATTGCCAGGAATACCCACAACAACAACGCACCCCAAAACAACATGGCGTTGTCCATGACTTCGACGCTGTTCCGCCTGGACGATAGCGTGGCAACAAAACCCGCGATGACCAAGGCCAGAATGGCCCAGCGTGCTACCTTCGTTGCATAGTCAGGCATGAAGGCGGAAAAGCCAACCAGTGCCACAAGTGCCAACAGCAACATGACGTAAGGAATTTCTGCACGTCTAGAACGTTGGTACAAATTGGTGAGGCCCCAGAACAGCAAACCCATTCCCAAAGCCAGCAGACTTTCGACGATGGCGCGCACGTGTTGCAGCGTCAGAACGACATTGCCTTGCGTAAAGGACAGCTTGTCGAGATAGCCCGCTTCAAGTGCCATGAACATCAAGGCTGAAAAGGCGAAGAATCCCCCCACCAGAAAGGCGCGATTTGCCCTGATGCCGTAGAGCGATAAAATACTGAGCGACAAGACGAAAGCCACGGCCAAAACAGCGCCGCGCAGGAATGCAAGTGAGGCTTCGCGCTGTGCAAAGGTGGAGACGTCATAGATGCGTGCGCCGCTTAAAATGGTACGGCCTTCAAGTCCAAGGGTTATGCTTTGGCCGGGGTTAAGTGCAAAACGAAATGCGTCTGCTGTGGCCGAGGTTTGTTGGGCGTGTTCTATGGTGCTGGCCAGCCACTGCACACTGGTGAGTTGCGAGCCGAATGGTTGCAAATTTACAATGCCGGATGCCGCAAGGCGCTGCGAGTCAACTGCCAGCACATAGGCCCGCTTTTCAGCTCCGGCATTTCGAAAGGTGAAAACAGTCCAGTTGAATTCAGGACCGTTACCTTCGCCGTGCAGCTCCAGCACGCCGCGGGCGCCGTCAGTTTCGCCCGGAACTTCCAGCTGCAGATTTCTGCGCTGTGCCCCAACGCGGGTGCCGTGAATGGAGAGATCAATCGTGTTGACGCCATCCGGCAAATTGACAAGCTCATCCGCCCGCGCGACGTTCAGTCCCACGCACAGCAAAATAAATATCAAAATTGCGCGGAGGCTGCCCCCAACCCCACCACATCGTCGACCGCGAATCATGGCGCTATCGTAGTCGTGACGGCGAGGGAGAACTAGGGATGGTTCGTGGTTGGTGCACAATGACATAGAGCAGCGCGACCGCCCTCACCCGCCCTTCGGGCACCCTCTCCCGTTGGAAGAAACGGGAGAGCGCCGATTGCACCAAACCTAAACCCGCTTCCCCCACAGAATATGATCTTCCCAATTTCCGTTGATCTTCAAATAACTTCGCGCAAGGCCCTCACGTTCGAAGCCAGCTTTTTCAAGCAGTTTGATTGACGGGATATTGGCAGGCAGGCAGGCGGCTTCGAGGCGGTTTAGATCCAGATCATTTTTAGCGAATGTTGTGATGGCTTGCAGGGCGTCTGTCATGACGCCGGTTTTGGCGTAGGCAGCACCTGTCCAATAGCCGAGGGTGCCCATTTGTGCCACGCCACGACGGATGTTGGACAGGGTTAAAGCCCCCAGCAGTTTGACTTCGCCGGGTGTAAAAATGAAAAATGGATAAGCGGAATCATCCCGCGCCAGTTTTGCATAATGGCTTATGCGCTTCCGGAAAGACGACAGCAGCAATTCGTCGTCTTGCCATACGGGTTCCCATGGTTCGAGAAAGCTGCGGCTGTTGCGGCGCAAATCCCGCCAGCGTTCAAAATCATCAACGCGGGGCGCGCGCAGATAAGTCCAGTTGCCGTGACACTCATGGTCAGGTTTTTCAGTGAGCAGGCTTTGCAGCAAGCTCATGATCGGGCATCAGGACTTTGCGGCGAAACGCGCCGCGATGTCGGAGTAACTGGCCAGCGTTGAGAGTTGGCCGACAGCGCTGAGGGACGGGCGCTTTGACGCGAAAATATCATGCGCCAGTTCGCGAACGTTTTCAGCTTCAACGGCTTCAATGCGTTTGACCAGATGGCTGACGCTGGGCACTTCACCGAAGGCCAGGTATTGCCGGGCGATTTGATCGGCGCGGGACGAGGCGCTTTCGAGATTCATGACCAGCGAAGTTTTAAGTTGGGCTTTGGCGCGCGCCAATTCCTTTTCGGTTACGGCGCGGCCCATGGAGAGCATCACTTCTGCTGTCACGTCGATGAGTTCCGGCGTGTGGTCTGGCGAGGTTGCGGCGTAGACTCCGAGTTGGCCCACATCTTCGTAAGATGTGCCATAGGCGAAGACGCTGTAGCAAAGGCCGCGCTTTTCACGCACTTCCTGGAACAGGCGGGATGACATGCCGCCGCCGAGAACACTCGACAAGACTTGCAGTTGATAGATGCGAGGATCGCGATAATTTGGTGCGTCGAAACCCAATACGATGTGGGTTTGATCAAGCGGCTTTTGCTCAATGCTGGAGCCTGATGCAAAGACCGGCGATTGGCGTTGCGGGGCCGAGCCGCGCTCAACGTGGCCGAAGAGTTTTTCAGCTTCCTTGGCGAAGGCCTGATGGTCGATATTGCCGGCGGCACAGACAACGATGCGGGAAGCCCAGTAATTACGATTGCGCCAACCTGCCATTTGATCGCGTGACAGGGTTTCAATCAGGCTTGCTGGCCCCAGAATAGAGCGGCCCAAAGGATGATCACCAAAGCTTGCGGCTTGTGAGAGGTCGAAGACCAGATCATCGGGCTGGTCTTTTGAGGCTGCGATTTCCTGCAGGATGACATCACGCTCACGTTCCATCTCGTCTTCATCGAGTGTGGATTCGAGGAAAATGTCGGAGAGAATATCGAGCGCCAATTGCCAGTCGGTTTTCATGACGCGGGCATAATAGGTGGTGGTTTCCATGCCGGTGGCGGCGTTGATTTCGCCGCCGACATTTTCGATTTCCTCGGCAATGCCTTGCGCGGTGCGGCGCTTGGTGCCTTTGAAGGCCATGTGTTCGAGAAAATGTGCAATGCCGTTTTCTTCCGGCAATTCATCACGTGCACCTGCTTTCACCCAAACGCCCAGCGCTACAGTTTCGATATGGGGCATGGCGTCGGTGACGACGGTTAAACCATTGGCCAGCGTGGTGATTTCGACTGTCATACTCTACTCCCTCAATCAGCGCTATTGCTTCTCCAAAATCAGGCTCTTGACGGCCTCGGCACTGTTGGGAAGCAGTGTGAAGCTTTCTTCGCGTTCCAGCAAGCCTTTTAGCTTTTGGGGTAAAGGCGGATTAACACCTGTGGCAGCGTAGACAGCATCGGGGAATTTGGCCGGGTGCGCCGTGGCCAGAACCACCATGGGGCTGTCGCCCATATTTTGTGCAGCCACATGCAGCCCCACGGCGGTGTGAGGGTCGATGAGTTCGCCGGTGGAGGCGAGGAAAGCTTTCATGGTGGCTGCGGTTTCGGATTGGCTGGCGCGGCCTGAGTTGAATTCGTGGCGGATGGACTGAAGGGCTGCGTTTTCCAGGGTGAAGGAGCCGGATTGTTTGAGCCCCTGCATGGCGCGGACTACGGCTTCAGGGTTTGAGCCGTTGGCGAGATAGACGAGGCGCTCGAAGTTTGACGAGACTTGAATATCCATCGACGGGCTGGTGGTGGCGTGGACGCCTGTGACTTCATAACGACCGGATTTCAGGGTGCGGTCGAGAATATCATTTTCATTGGTGGCGATGACGAGACAGTCAATCGGCAGGCCCAAGCGTTTCGCAACAAGGGCCGCCATGATGTTTCCGAAATTGCCTGTAGGCACCGTGAAGCTGACTTTACGATCCGGTGCGCCCAGCGCGAGGCCTGCAAAGATGTAATAAGAAATCTGCGCCATGACGCGCACCCAGTTAATGGAGTTCACGCCCGCAAGCTGCACGCCGTCACGGAAGGCGTGGTCGTTGAACAGGTCTTTGACAATGGCCTGGCAATCATCGAAGTTGCCTTCAATCGCGATGTTGGTGACTGACGGAGACGCAACTGTGGTCATCTGGCGGCGCTGCACGTCTGATACGAGGCCGTGCGGATGCAGAATAAAAATCGCGGCGTGTTTGGAATGCTGGAAGGCCTCGATAGCGGCACCGCCCGTGTCACCAGAGGTAGCTCCGATGATGTTGGCGCGGGTGCCGGATTTCGCCAGCGACCAGTCCATGAGGCCGGCCAGCAACTGCATGGCCACGTCCTTGAAGGCAATGGTGGGGCCGTGGAAGAGCTCGAGTAGCCAAAGGTTTGCGTCAAGCTGTTTCAAGGGAGTGACGGCTTGATGGCCGAATGTGCCGTAGGCTTTCGTGACCATGGCGTGGAGGTCGGCGTCGGGAATGGCACCGTCGGCAAAGCGCTTGGCGATGGCGAAGGCCACATCAGTGAAAGGCTTGCCACGGAGGGCGCGAAGTTCTTCGACTGAGAAGGTGGGGAAATGTGAAGGAAGATAAAGGCCACCATCACGGGCAAGCCCAGAGATCATGGCGCCTTCGAAGTCGAGGATGGGGGCGGTGCCGCGGGTCGAGATGTATTTCATGGGCGGGCTCTTAGGCGGTTGAGGGGATGGCGGCAAGGGACCTCATCAGCCCCTCGGGCAGCTTCTCCAAGGGAGAAGCGACTGAAAGAAAGACCTCCCTAAAACTTTTATCATAGAGGGAGGTCTTACCAAGAGTCGCTTCTCCCCTGGAGAAGCTGCCCGAAGGGCTGAAGAGGTCCCTTCCTCTCAACGGGTCCGAACGATGCGGCCCACAAACACCCCGGTCATCACCAGCAATGCAGCCGCCAATCCAAACCAGGTAATCGCATAACCCAAATGGTTGTTGTTGAGGTCGGATTTGGGAGGTTCGACGAACAGTCCTTCTGTGCCGGGAGACCCCGGGATAAGGTGCAGCACTTCGCCATTGTCTGACGCTTGACCCAGCATTGCGTTGACGTCCCAATAGTACCATTGATTTTCCGCTGGCTTGTTGTCGACGTCGAAATAGCCACGGCCCTTGTTGTGGTTTTGAATGTAACCCGTGAGCGTGAGTGTGGCCGTGTTCTTGGCAGGTAGTGTTGCGTCTTGTGGAATCTTCCCACGGCCGACAAGGAGCTTCTTGCCGTCCGTTGTTTCGAAGCCCTGCAACAACAGCCAAGCAGGGCCACCATCATAACTCGTGAGCAAACGCTGTGGCACGGTGTCAGTAAAATGTCCGGTGATCGTGACTTTGGTTTTGTCGAAGTTGGCGATCAGCGCATTTTTCCACGCCAGCCGTTGCACCTGCCACATGCCCAACGCCAGCAAGATCGCGAGACCTATCATTGACGCCAACAGTATCGGCCAAATCCGTGGTTTCATTTGTCGATCCGTCCGGGGCTTGCGTCCATGCGCCATTGTTGGGCGATCAGCAGACCTTTGACCGGGCGGAGCATGAGTGTGGGGATGATGATGAGGACGGGTATCGCGATCAGCACATGCACCCACCACACAGGAGAATAAGCCACTTCGATGCCGAGGATGGAGCCCACGCCGAAGACGCAGGCGAAGAGCATGACGAACCAGGTGGCGCCGTCTCCTGCATCGGCAAATTCGTAATCAAGGCCACAGGAGCCGCAGTGTTTGGCGACGGTGAGATAGCCGTTGAAAAGTTTGCCACGTCCGCAACGCGGACACTTGCCGCGCATGCCTGTGCTTAAGGGTGAAAGCGGAGGATACTGGTTTTCGGTCAACGCAACGTCACCCCTCCCAAATTACTCCACCGGAATCACCGCGCCGAACGACGCCCAGATGTAGACTGCTGCGAACAGGAACAACCAGACCACGTCCACGAAGTGCCAGTACCAGGCGGCTGCTTCGAAGCCGAAGTGTTGTTCCGGCGTAAAGTGGCCTTTCAGCGCACGGAACAGGCAGATGGCGAGGAAGATGGTTCCGATGATGACGTGGAAACCGTGGAAGCCTGTGGCCATGAAGAAGGTGGCGCCGTAGATGTTGCCGCCGTGATCGCGGCTGAAGGCGAAGGCGGCGTGGGCGTATTCATAGGCCTGCAGGGTGGTGAAGAGCAGACCGAGAATGATGGTGAGCACAAGGCCCCAGATCAGGCCTTTGCGGTCGTTCTTCAGCAATGCGTGATGAGCCCATGTCACTGTCGTGCCCGAGGTCAACAGGATCAGTGTGTTGATCAGAGGCAAATGCCATGGATCGAAAATCTTGGTGTGTTCGACAATACCATCAACGACGGGTGCTGGTGGCCATACGGCACCTGTGGCAAGTGAACGGGCCTGCTGGATGGCTTCGCCTGAGAACAATGAGGCATCAAAAAACGCCCAGAACCACGCGACGAAGAACATGACTTCGGAGGCGATGAACATCAACATGCCATAGCGCAAATGAATGCTGACGACGGGTGTGTGATCGCCCGCGTGGGCTTCATTGATCACATCACGCCACCACATGAACATGGTGTAGAGCACTCCTGCGAGACCGATGAGCATGACGGCGGAGGTCGAACCATGCATCCACATGACAGCGCCTACGGCTTGCACAAAGGCCGACATGGCACCGACGAATGGCCATGGTGATGGATTGACCAGATGGTAGTCGTGATTTTTCGCGTGCGCATCAGCCATGGCTCAAGCTCCTCAATTTGTCTTTAGATTGGCCTGTTGGTCAGGCGCTGTTGGATAGAAGGAATAGGACAGCGTGATCTCGCTGACAGATTTGGTGTCGGGGTCGTCGAGTATAGCGGGATCAACGAAAAACTGCACCGGGAAGTCAACGGTCTGGCCGGGCTTCAAGGTTTGCTTGGTGAAGCAGAAGCATTGGATCTTGTTGAAATAGATGCCTGCCGATGTAGGTGTGACGTTGAATTTGGCAGTGCCTGTAACAGTATCGCTCGACATATTGGTGGCCGTGTAATGGGCCATTGTCGGTTCTCCGATCACAACTCTCATGGTGCTTTGCGCAGCACGAAAATTCCAGCCCATCTCGTCCGAGGCATTGGCGTCGAAGCGCACGGAGATTTGTTTGGTTGTCGTCGCTATCGGTGCTGCCGACGCAATCTGTGTGGTGCCGCCAAAACCTGTGGCCTGACAGAACAAGCGATAAAGCGGAACCGACGCATAGGCGAGGCCGACCATGGCACAGAACATCGTGGTAGCCATCAAGGCGACACGGCGGTTCTTGCTGTTGAGGTCGGCGCTGCTCATGTCACATTGACCGTTCGGCGATGCTGCCACCGAGGCGCACCAGCGTTGAGACGAAGAACAATATGGCGACTGCCGCGAGGATCAATCCCATAGCAATCGAACGACGCTTGCGGCGTGCCAGGTCTTCCGGCGAAAACGGAACTGGTTTTTCCATCAGATCAACGCCGGGAATATGGGGAGATTGAACAGCTGCTCAATCATGATCAGGCCCAACAGCGCAAACAGCCAATAGATCGACACAACGAAGAGTTTCTTCGAGGCCTTGTCTTCTTCGGCGCTGCGCTCACTGGTGCGATACAGCACTATTGCGTGCCACAGGAATTTCGACGTGAGCAGAAATGCGCCAATCCCATAAAACCACCCGCCAATTCCAGTGAGCAACGGCAACATGACAACGGGCATCAGCAGCACATTGTAAATCAAAATCTGGCGCTTGGTTTCCGTGCGGCCTGATACATTCGGCAGCATCGGCACACCGGCATTGGCGTAGTCACCTTCGCGGAACAGGGCAAGTGCCCAGAAGTGTGGAGGCGTCCACATGAACACGATGAGAAACAGGGCGATGGCCCCTGCATCCAGATGGCCAGACGCAGCAACCCAAGCCACGGCAGGTGGAAACGCACCAGCTGCTCCACCAATGACAATATTCTGCGGCGTCCAGCGTTTCAGCCACATGGTATAGATCACCACGTAAAAGAAAATCGTGAAGGCGAGAAATGCGCCTGCGTAAATGTTGGTGAAGAGACCCAGCACGATGACTGAGGCCACCGACAAAAAAGCACCAAAGCCATAAGCCTCAGCTGCCGTCAAAGCCCCACGGGGAACCGGGCGCTTTGCGGTGCGCTTCATGATCGCATCAATGTCAGCATCATAGGCCATGTTAAGCGCACCGCAGGCACCAGCGGCCACAGCAATGCAGAGTGTGATGATAAATGCCATCCACGGATGGATGGTTCCCGGTGCTGCGATTGCACCGACAATGCCCGAGAACACCACAAGCGACATGACCCTCGGCTTCATCAAAGCCCAGTAGTCCGCAACCTCACCCTGACCACCCGTTGGGATGGCCGAGGCTGTTGCGATATCGCTCAAAGTCGTACTCATTGTTACTTGATCACTGGCAACGTGTTGAACTGGTGGAACGGTGGCGGCGAAGGCAGCGTCCATTCCAGCGTAGTCGCATATTCACCCCATGGATTGTCACCCGCTGGCACCTTCTTGGCGAAGGCGGAGAAGGTTCCGTAGAGGAAAATCAACACGCCGAAGGCCGAGATATAGGAGCCATAAGACGACACCATGTTCCAGCCGGCGTAGACTTCCGGATAGTCGATGTAGCGGCGCGGCATGCCGGCGAGACCAAGGAAATGTTGCGGGAAGAACACCAGGTTCACACCGATGAAGGTGACCCAGAAATGCAGATGTGCGATCTTCTCGTTGTAGAGATATCCGAAAATCTTCGGGAACCAATAATACCAGCCAGCAAAGATGGCGAATACGGCACCGAGTGACAGCACGTAGTGGAAATGTGCGACGACATAGTATGTGTCATGCAAGCTGCGGTCCACACCGGCATTGGCCAGCACCACGCCTGTGACACCACCCACGGTGAACAGGAAGATGAAGCCGATGGCCCAGACCATGGGCGGACGGAAATCAATCGAGCCGCCCCACATCGTTGCAATCCACGAGAAGATCTTGATGCCCGTTGGTACGGCGATGATCATCGTGGCCGCCACGAAGTAGGCTTGCGTATCAGCATCCATGCCCACCGTGTACATGTGGTGCGCCCAGACGATGAAGCCCACGACGCCAATCGCCACCATGGCATAGGCCATGCCCAAGTAGCCGAACACCGGCTTCTTTGAGAAGGTGGAGATGATCTGGCTGATGATGCCGAAGCCCGGCAAAATCAGAATGTAGACTTCAGGGTGACCGAAGAACCAGAACAGATGCTGGAACAGGATCGGGTCACCGCCCGACGAGGCTTCAAAGAATGACGTGCCGAAGTTGCGGTCGGTCAGCAGCATGGTGATGCCACCAGCGAGAACCGGCAGCGACAACAGCAGCAGGAACACGGTGACCAGAACGGCCCAGACAAACAGCGGCATTTTGTGCAGCGTCATGCCGGGGGCACGCATGTTGAATATCGTGGTGATGAAGTTGATGGCACCGAGAATGGATGATGCGCCTGCGATGTGCAGGGACAAGATCACGAAATCCATGGCGGGGCCGGGCTGGCCCGTTGTTGAAAGCGGCGGATAAATTGTCCAGCCGCCGCCTGAACCGTAAAGGCCTGATGGGCCTTCAACGAACATCGAAATGAACAGCAAGCTGATTGAGGGAACAAGCAGCCAGAAAGAAATATTGTTCATGCGCGGGAAGGCCATGTCGGGTGCGCCGATCATCAATGGCACGAACCAGTTGCCAAAGCCGCCGATCATGGCGGGCATGACCATGAAGAAGATCATGAGCAGTGCATGGCCCGTGACGAACACGTTATACATGTGCTTGCCAGCATCCATGTTGGACATGTCTGCGCCGTAGACCATGTGGGCGAGGCCGTGGAAATATTGAATGCCGGGTTGCGCCAATTCAATGCGCATCATCACCGACAAAAGACCGCCGACGATGCCGGAGAAAATTGCGAACCACAGGTACATCGTGCCGATGTCCTTGTGGTTGGTGGAATAGACGTAACGACGCCAACCCGTAGGGTCTGCATGATGTTCGTCGTGAGCGGCGTGTGAAGTTGCCATAGTTTTATGCCTCTCGATCGGAATTAATTTTGGGCCAGCACAGGCTGGGGACGCGACGCTTCAAGCGCCAGAATGAATTTGGTGGCTTCTTCAACGCTGGCGGTTTTCACCTTGCCAACCCAGGCGTTGTAATCAGCTTCCGAAACCACATGCACTTCAATCGGCATGAACGCGTGTTCCTTGCCGCAAAGTTCAGAGCACTGACCGTAATAGACACCTTCCTTGGTGGCGCGGAACCAGTCTTCGTTCAGGCGGCCGGGAATTGCGTCAATCTTCATGCCGAATGACGGAATGGTCCAGGCGTGAATGATGCCTGCGGGATCAGAGGTGATGATCATCTTCACTGTCTTGTTCACGGGCACAACGACTGGCGTATCAGCAGCCAACAGGTAAGGACGGTTTTCAGTTTTGGCCTGATCTTCCGGCAACAATGTTGCCGTGAAAGACACCTTCGGATCACCAGCATCATCTACGCCCAAGTCAGGATATTGATAGGTCCAGTTCCAGCCGGGATTGCCGATGGCCTTGATGGTGAGATCAGCCACCGGAATGTCACGCTCCATGTAAAGCAGGCGGAACGACGGAATGGCGATGATGACGAGGATCAAAACCGGGATTAACGTCCAGGCCACTTCCAGACCCACATGATGTGTGGTCTTCGATGGCACAGGATTGGCCTTCGAATTGAACTTCACCATCACGTAGATCAACAAGCCAGCCACAAAAGCCGAAATCGCGAACATGCCGATGTGCAGATATTTGACGAACACGTTGATGAATTCAGCTACCGGTGTGACTGGATCCTGCAAGCCCAATTGCCAAGGCTCGGCATGGCCTGCAGTCGCCAATGCGAGACCAGGTGTCAGCATCACGGCGGCAGCAAAAATGCCAGCCAGCAGTTTTGAATTTAAGCTCATTGTTGCCATATCCCTCTTCATACCACACTTGCCCGCACAAGCGGTCCCATCCGTTGCCGGATGCTTTAATGATTGCGCACCTAAAACCACATTCCAGCCACAGTCGCAACCAAATGCCGACGCGGCAAAACGTCTTGCCGAAATGCATTTGGCAGCAAACCGGATTTTTGCCGTATTTCAGGGCAAATTCCCTTGTTTACAGCAATGCTTGCCAGTCCGGATGGGGACGGGTAAGAGCGCTTCAACATACGAATAAGGATACGCAGAGCCGTGAGAATCAGACTTTCCCCCGTGACGCTTGCACTGGCAGGCCTGATTGCATTTTCGCCACTGGCTTTGGCGCAGCAGGCTGACAAAACCGATCAGCAGGTGCCTGAGGGCGAGGCTGGTAACTTTGGACCGCGGAAAGGTGCCAATGCGCCAGCTGCTGAAGGCCCACCGACGGAAACCATTGCAACCCATGGCAAATGGGCTGTGCAATGCACAGAATTGCCAAAAGAACAGGGTGGCAAAAGCTGCGGCATGATCCAGAATGCCAAAAGCGACAAGGACGAGCGCGTGGCTATCTCCGTCATCGTGTCGCGGGTTACGCAGAATGGCAAGAGTGCGACGTTTATGCGCATTCTCGCACCCATCGGGGTTTATCTGCCAACCGGCATTCCCGTGGAAATCGACGGAACTGCACTTCCCAACCGCCTGCCCTTCAACCGCTGCCTGCCCCGCATGTGCGAAGGCTTCGGAGAAGCCAGCCCCGAAACACTGGCGAAGTTCAAAAAGGGCGGTGTTGCAACGTTCTATCTTTATGACCGCCCGGGCAATGGCTATCCGATGGTGATTTCGCTAGAGGGATTTGGTGCGGCTTTGGCGGAGCTGGAGAAGCTGTAAAAGTCTTTTCTATCGCGATGCCCTGAACACGAAACTTCTTACAGTTGTCATTACCGCACTTGTTGC